>NZ_JBHSNQ010000182.1:0-30209 GCF_042655065.1 Ureibacillus suwonensis | reverse complement strand
GTAGATACTTAAATTTTATCAGAAGATGTCCTTATTTTTATTGAAAAAATGAAGAACAGCCCATGAAATTTCATTCCAACATTTCATGGGCTGTTTCCATTTTAGAGGAGGGTTTTGTCCCAGCCTCGTTCCATTCCACTTTTTGAAAATTCCCTGTTACAATGTAAAATGGCTTGTGGTAATTCCCTTTCCGTTGGCGGAATACACTTCGATTTCTGAGGAATTTCTTTGGAAACGAACCCCATGGATGTTTCCATCTTTATAAATCTCTCCGCCACCATCAATGCCGATTTTTTTTCGGCAAGGGGAAATCCAAACTTTGCTTGAGCCGTCTTCATTTAAAAAGATTGTGGGTGTATGGCCAAAGACGACGATTTCTTTCGCCTGGTGGGGCACTTTCGTAAATTCTTCCCGGATCCAGAGAAATTCATCCGAACCCGTTTCCAAAAAATCATCGACACCGGCATTGATCCCCGCATGGACAAAAACATATGGTCTCCAATAATAGTACAAACGAAGGTTTTTAAGAAACTCGATTTCATCCGCAAAATTCGTTTTTAAGATTTCCACCATTTGTTCAACGCTCAAATCTTCCATTGATGGTTGGTGTGGCATGGCAGAGAAGAAGCTTTCGATGGTGCTTGCCCCGCCAACTTTTTGGTCAAAATAAAATTCCGACATCACTTTCGGCTTTTTCAACCAATTCAAAAAAATCTGTTCATGATTCCCGCTTAACGTAATCACTTTGTATTCTTTCGACAGCTCGATCACTTTCCGCAATACTTGCAAACTGTCTTTCCCACGGTCAATATAGTCCCCTAAGAAAATTAGCAATTCTTCATTGGGATTCCAATAATCCAATACTTTGTCAAGCAATTGATAACTTCCATGTATATCTCCAATGGCAAATACTTTATCCATCTATACACCTCTTTATTCCATTCAAGAGAAGGTGAACCTTTTCTGAAATCTTTCTCACAATTTACATTTTATTCAATTATACTACAGAATTGCGGGAAATTTTCATGGTTTTTCAGACAATTTAAGAACGCATTATCACGATAATCTCTAAAAAAACGATTCATTGGATGAATCAACCGTCATGTATAAATGGGAACAGAGATTTTCATACTAACATTTGATCTATTTTCAACCAATTCATGATGATTAAAGGTGACATTTATGAAAAACTTGCATCGATTTTATTTGTTGTTTCTTGTTTTCATTCTTTTTGCCTGCGGTGTCCCTTCACAATCGAACCTGGGGAAAAACGAAAGGGATGAGGACAAAGAAAGAGAAATCCGTCAGCTGGTGGCCGACAATGAACATGTAAAAATAACGGTATTAAATATGAAGAAAAATAAAAATCAATCAAAGACAACGGTCACCATCACTTTTGATATACTGAATAAACGCAAAGATGCAATCATCATCTCCGCTCAAAGATTATCGGTGGATGAACGCATGGTAGATGAAACCATCTATGAAATGCATCAGGAAATCTCCCCCCAAAAAGCCGCAAATGCAAGATTAATCATACAGCAAGCCGATGAGATTGAATTTCCCGAATTCAAAAACGATCTGGAAATGGAAATACACATCTCTTCTACGGAAGATCCATCCTATTTTGAAAAGCATCCTGTCAAAATTATTTTTTCGTGACTTTTTATTCTTAGGAGAACGTCCGCGATTTATGTGTATAATAGATGTGATAGATTGAAGTGTGTTGATTAATCGTTTTAAAGGAGTTCGACTGATGAATATTTTACTGACAACATTGAACGCCAAATACATTCATACGAACTTGGCCATCCGCTATTTGAAAGCATATGCCCGGCCGGAGTTTGATCCGGAGATTGTCGAGTTTACGATAAAGGAACCGGCGTTGAATATTGTGACCGAGTTGTATCAACGGAAACCGGATTTGGTCGGTTTCAGCTGCTATATTTGGAACATTGAAGAAACGATCAAAGTCATTCAAATGCTGCGCGCCGTGAGCCCCAAAACAAAAATTGTGTTGGGCGGTCCGGAAGTGTCCTATGACGTGCATTATTGGCTGCGCCGGTTGGATGGGCTTGTCGATTTCATCATCATGGGCGAAGGGGAATATTCCTTCAAACAACTGCTTCGTTATGTTCATGAAGAAATTCCTTTGGAGGAAGTGCCCGGCATTGCCTATTTGAAAGATGGCAAGATGAACATCCATCCACAGCCCCCAAAAATCGATCTGCGGGAATTGCCGAGCCCCTTCCGTTTTGAAGAAGACCGGGATTCTATTTCAAAGCGGATCCAGTATATTGAAACGAGCCGCGGCTGTCCGTTTTCTTGCCAATTTTGCTTATCATCCATTGAAATCGGTGTCCGTTATTTTGACCGGGAAAAAATCAAAGAGGACATCCGTTATTTGATGGCGAACGGGGCAAAAACCATCAAATTCGTAGACCGCACGTTCAATATCAGCCGCCGCTATGCGATGGACATGTTCCAATTTTTGATCGACGAACATGTACCTGGCGTGGTGTTCCAATTTGAAATCACGGCAGACATCATGCGGCCGGAAGTCATTCAATTTTTAAACGACCATGCACCGGCGGGATTGTTCCGTTTTGAAATCGGGGTTCAATCAACGAACGATTTAACGAATGAGCTGGTAAAACGGAAGCAAAACTTCGAAAAACTGAAAAGAACGGTCACAATGGTGAAGGAAGGAGGAAAAATCGACCAGCATTTGGATTTGATTGCCGGCCTTCCGGAAGAGGACTACGAAAGTTTCCGCAAAACATTCAACGATGTGTTCGAGATGCGTCCCGAAGAATTGCAGCTGGGCTTCCTGAAATTATTGAGGGGCACGGGATTGCGAATTGAATCGGAAAAATTCGGGTATACATACGTGGATATTGCACCTTATGAAATTTTATCGAACAACGTGTTGAGCTTTGATGACATCATCCGCATCAAGCAAGCGGAAGACGTGCTGGAAAAATATTGGAACGCCCATCGCATGGACGGCACGGTTGAATATTTAGTAACGGAAGTTTTCGAAACACCTTTCGACTTCTTCCAAAATTTCGGTACGTTCTGGGAAGAAAAAGGCTGGTCCAGAATTGGCCATCAATTGGAAGATTTGTTTACAAGATTGGATGAATTTTTGCGCACTTTGCCAAATGTGAACTTAGGGATTGTCCACAGTTTAATGAAGCTGGACTTCTTATCAAAACAGCAGTTCCATCCCCGGAAACTTTGGTGGGATGAGCGGATTCCAAAAGAGGAATTAAAGGCCATCAATAAAAAGTTGATTGAAACACCGGAAATCGCAGGGGAAGAATTCGTTCAAATGAAAGTGAATGAAAAGGAACTGGTGAAACATTCCCTCATCGTTCCATTCAACCTTGACTACGAAGCGTATCAAATTGGAAAGATTGTTGAAAGCGACACGTATTTGTTTGTCTTCTTCAGACAAGGAAACTCCCCATATTTTGCAACGTTTCCTAAAAGCGTCATCGTAACGGAATAAATTTTTAGCACAAACCGGGGCAAGGTTTGTGCTTTTTTGATTATTATGGGGTGGATCGTATTCCAATGGATAGAGCAAAGTTCGCATTTAGTGGGTATGTAGACTTATTTGATGTGGATGTTTTCCCTATTTGGTGCGTATACTTCCACATTTGGTGCACTTGGCCACCCATTTAGTGCGTATACCCCCGCATTTGGTGCACTTGGCCACCCATTTAGTGCGTATACCCCCGCATTTGGTGCACTTGGCCACTCATTTAGTGCGTAAACTTCCCCATTTGGTGCACTTAGCCTCTCATTTAGTGCGTATACTTCCCCATTTGGTGCACTTGGCCACTCATTTAGTGCGTATACCCCCGCATTTGGTGCACTTGGCCACTCATTTAGTGCGTATACTTCTCCATTTGGTGCACTTGGCCACTCATTTAGTGCGTATACCCCCGCATTTGGTGCACTTGGCCACTCATTTAGTGCGTATACTTCCCCATTTGGTGCACTTGGCCACTCATTTAGTGCGTATACCCCCGCATTTGGTGCACTTAGCCACTCATTTAGTGCGTATACTTCCCCATTTGGTGCACTTGGCCACTCATTTAGTGCGTATACTTCCCCATTTGGTGCACTTGGCCACCCATTTAGTGCGTATACCCCCGCATTTGGTGCACTTGGCCACTCATTTAGTGCGTATACCCCCGCATTTGGTGCACTTAGCCACTCATTTAGTGCGTAAACTTCCCCATTTGGTGCACTTGGCCACTCATTTAGTGCGTATACTTCCCCATTTGGTGCACTTAGCCACTCATTTAGTGCGTATACTTCCCCATTTGGTGCACTTGGCCACTCATTTAGTGCGTATACCCCCGCATTTGGTGCACTTGGCCACTCATTTAGTGCAAATCACCCCATATTGCTGCGGATGCCACTTCCCTATTTATCAGTTACCACTTGATTCTTCCTGATCAGGAAAAGATAAGAAAGAATGGCGAAAACACTTCCAATCATCATTACAATCCCCATCGATACAGATGGATCATTTCCCAATCCTGTCAGAGGCGCAAAGGATCCCGCAATCACGTATTGCAATACTCCCAGCAAAGCGGAAGCACTTCCGGCCACTTTCCCCTGATTTTGCAAAGCCAATGATTGTCCGGATGTATTGACCATTCCCATGCTGGCAATCGCCAAAAATAATGGCGGCAAAATGAAATAAATCTTTGCCTTCAATAGAAGCAGCACCAATAAAACAGCCGTTCCGACAAAGGACAGTCCGATTCCGGTAACCAACAACTTCTTTTCGCTCACAATCCCCACTAACCGCCCGGTCAATTGGCTGCACAGAACAATGCCAATGCCATTCACGGCAAAAATCAAACTATAAAGCTGCGCGGAAAGTCCATACATCTCTTGGAATACAAAGGAAGAACCCGAAATATACGCAAACATCATGGTAAACAAAAAGGCGATCACTAATGCATATCCGATAAAGCTGCGGTCCAGAAACAATTTTTTGAAGGTGATGAACGTTTCTTTAATGCTTCCCTTGCTCCGCATACGAACATCCAATGATTCCGGCAAATAAAACAGAACAATGAAGAACATGACCAACCCGACAACCGCCAAGAATAGAAATACCCCTTTCCAAGGAGCGAAAAGCAATATAATGCCCCCAAGCACCGGAGCCAATACCGGAGCAGCACCTTGCACCAAAGCCAGCATAGCAAAAACCTTCGTCAATTTTTTTCCGGAAAAAACATCCCTCAAAATGGCGCGGGACAGCACAATACCGCTTGCACCAGATACTCCCTGCAAAAATCTCAAAACAATAAATAGTTCAATGGTTGGAGCAAAAATACACAACAATGAACACACAGCATAAACCAAAAGCCCAAACAACAACGGTTTCCGCCGTCCCTTTGCATCACTGATCGGGCCCACCATCAATTGGCCCAATACAAGTCCGAATAAGAAAAAAGTTAAACTCAACTGCACAATTGATTGGCTTGTATGAAGTTCTTTTGCAATATGCGGGAGTGCCGGTAAATACATATCTATGGACAACGGAGCAAAAGCCCCCAATGCCCCCAAAATGGCCGCAAGCTTCATCGGCTTTCTATTCATTCGTTCATGCATTTGTTCTTGCAAACGGTCATCCATACCTGATCCTCCTGAACTGGTCATATCTTTCCTCTTTTTTACTCCAACTTTCATTTAAACACCGCCAGAATGAGAAACCAAAGCACCGGTACAAATAGCGCCGGTAGCATGTTCAACGACTTGCTGTCCTTGATTCCCAAAATCGACAATCCTGAACTTAAGATCAATATGCCGCCCACAATGGAAACTTCCGTCATCAATTCATTTGTCAAAAAAGGAGCGATATAGGTTGCGCTTAGATAAATAGCCCCCTGCCAGCAAAACAATACTACCGCTGCAAACGCGATGCCGATGCCGTAAGTGGCAGCCAATGCCATTGATGTCACCAAATCCAGGGTTGCATTGGTAAATAAATATGTATGATTTTGATGAAGCGCGCTTTCCACAGGCCCTAATATCGATAAAGTGCCAATACAAAACAGCAAAATTGCCGTAGATAATCCCTTGCTTAAATCCGTTTTTGAAAAACGATCAACGACTTTTTTGAATTTCCCGTCAAAATCGATGATTGTTCCCACCAACCCGCCGATCGATAAACTCACGATAAATAATACCGGGTATTCACTATTGGGCATATTTTGAACAATGGCATTTACGCCCAATGCTGTAGCCGCAAATCCCATTGCGGTAAATAACGCCGTTTGGTATTCCTCTTTAATCCCCTTTTTCAATATGCTGCCTACCAAGCTGCCCACCAGAATACAAACGGTATTAACGATTGTGCCAATCATGTTTTACACTCCTATCAACTATTCAAGCTTCAAACAACATTATTTCTTAAAAAAAATATACAAATTTTGTAATAATAAAGAATTTTAACACAACTCTACAAAAATCACATTTGATTTTTATACTAAAAGAATTCCAACATCGGCCTTCATTGAATAAATCCTCCAAATAGTCTCACCATTCCAAAACCAATTACCTAATTTATACAAAATTCCAAAAAAATATTTACTGAAAAAAGAAATTGTGTTAACTTAATAAATAACTAAGTTAACATAAAACCACAACAGCTAAGAAGGTGATAAGTTGAACCATTTTTGGGTTGCAGGAACAGACACCGATGTAGGGAAAACTTTCATCACAACATTGATTATGCGGTATTTGCAAAGAAAAGGGTTAAAAGTTGTACCCTATAAGCCCGTACAAACGGGAGCGGTAAAAAAGGGGGATATAACCTACTATTACGATACGTCTACTTACTTAAATTATAGTTTGCATCCTTTATCTCCCGAATCAATCAATTCATATTCTTTCCCTGTTCCCGCCTCTCCCCATTATGCCGCCGAGCTGGAGGGGGAATGGATCAGTGGGGCACAAATACTGAATAAAATAAGCCATTTAACAAAAGAATATGACGCTGTGATTTGCGAAGGGGCTGGAGGTCTGTTTGTACCTTTGCAACCCCATACTGCATTGACTTTGTTGGATATCATTCAACGCTCAAAACTGCCGGTTGTATTGGTGACACCCTCAAAACTTGGCATGATCAATCACACATTATTATCTCTTGATGCTCTAAATACAAGAGGAATAGAAGTGCTTGGCATCGTCATCAACCAATATAAAAATAGTCCCATTGAACAAAATAACGTCCAAACTTTGCGCCGGTTCATTCCTGACAAGCCAATAGTCATTGTCGAGGGAAACCGGACGATTGAAAGCTTTGACGGAGAAACGATTTTTGAAAGGCTGATTACGGTTGAATTACTTGGAACTTCAAGACCTTGATCTAAAACATATTTGGCATCCTTGCTCCCAAATGAAAGACTATGAATCTTTCCCTCCTATCGTCATTGAGCGGGGCGAAGGAGTCTGGCTGTACGATAAGCAAGGAAACCGTTATTTGGATGCGGTTTCCTCCTGGTGGGTCAACTTGTTTGGACATGCCAATCCGCGCATCAGCAAGGCAATCGCTGATCAGGCAAAAAAATTGGAACATGTCATCTTTGCAAACTTTACCCATGAACCGGCCATCCACGTGGCAAAAAAGCTGGTGGACAAAACACCGGATGGCTTGGAAAAAGTATTTTTCGCCGATAACGGTTCAGCCGCCATCGAAATTGCATTGAAAATGAGTTTTCAATATAGAGTCCAAACCGGCCAACCGAATAAACAACGGTTCTTGACTTTTACCAATGCCTATCATGGGGAAACACTCGGAGCATTATCTGTCGGGGCAGTCGACTTGTACAACAAAGTATTTACACCCCTTCTTTTGAATGTCGTCCGTGCAGAAGGACCGAATTGTTACCGCTGTCCATTTAATGAAAATCCAGGCACATGTGATGCTCCTTGCGCCCTGTTTGTTGAAGAACAGTTCGAAAAACATGCGGACACCCTTTCCGCCGCCATCATCGAACCGTTAATCCAAATAGCAGGCGGCATGAACATGTATCCCCCTGTTTTCTTAAAAAAATTAAGAGCATTGTGTGACCAGTACGATGTGCATCTCATTGCAGATGAAATCGCGGTCGGCTTTGGAAGAACAGGCACGTTATTTGCGTGCGAACAAGCGGACATTACTCCGGATTTCCTCTGTTTATCCAAGGGCATTACTGGCGGTTACTTGCCTCTTTCGGCAGTGTTGACGACAAACAAAATCTATTACGCCTTTTATGACGATTACGGCACGATGAAAGCTTTCTTACATTCCCATAGCTACACGGGAAATCCTCTGGCATTGCGTGCAGCCAAGGAAGTCCTCGCCATCTTTGAAGAAGAGAAGGTATTAGAAAAAATTGCGGACAAAGCAAAATTATTAAACCAACTGGCGCATGAAGCCTTCGATTCACTTCCAACCGTTGGGGAATATCGTCAAACGGGATTTGTCGGAGCCATTGAACTGGTTGCCGATAAAAAGTCAAAAGCGCCACTCCCTGAAGAAGAGCGTATTGGCTATCAAATATACAAAAGGGCATTAAAAAAAGGAATTTTGCTCAGAGCCCTTGGCAACATCTTATATTTCATGCCTCCATACGTCATTTCCGAAGAAGAAATTGAATGGATGGTGGAAACGGCAAAACAGGAAATCATGGAATTTTTCAAAGAGAGAAAGGTGGGAATTCGATGAGAAATTCGCAAATTTATTCCCTTACACTCGTTGCAATATTTGCGGCGCTTACAGCAATTGGGGCATTCATCAAGATACCGTTGCCGATTGTGCCGTTTACACTGCAAATTGTCATCGTATTTTTGGCAGGATCGATTTTAGGAAGCAAAAGAGGTTTGCAGAGCCAATTGGTTTATATCTTGGTAGGTTTGGCAGGACTCCCTGTCTTTACAAAAGGGGGCGGGCTGACATATGTATTGCAGCCCACTTTCGGATATTTGGCCGGTTTTGCTTTAGGCGCTTTTGTGATCGGATACATTATTGAACGCGGAGGAGAAGAACCTTCCCGTTTACGATTTGTCATGGCGAATTTGGCAGGCACATTCGTGATTTACGCAATTGGTGCCCCTTACGTTTACTTGGCATTAAATTTCTGGCTTGATATGCCGACAAGCGCATCAACCGTATTTGTAACCGCCTTTTTAAGCACGGTAGGTGTTGACATTGTATTGGCGATGGTCACTGGACTTTTTGCAAGACGGATTTACTTCATTTTAAATAAAAGACTAATCAATGTATTGGAGGCAACAAAATGAATTGGCAAACTCTAGCCCAAGAAGTCATTGACGGAAAAGAACTTTCAAATGAAGAAGCGATGGCGATTTTAAACGCGGAGGATGATGAACTCCTTCCATTATTGCATGGAGCATTTACAATCCGGAAACACTACTTCGGGAAAAAAGTGAAACTGAACATGATCATGAATGCAAAAAGCGGCTACTGCCCCGAAGATTGCGGTTATTGTGCCCAATCTTCGAAATCCTCTGCTCCGATCACAAAATATCCTTTCATCACAAAAGAGGAAATTTTGGAAGGGGCAAGAATCGCTTTCGAAAATAAAATTGGCACCTATTGCATCGTGGCAAGCGGCCGAGGTCCGACCCGGAAAGATGTGAACGTGGTCAGTGAAGCCGTGAAAGAAATCAAAGAAAAATACGGATTAAAAGTATGCGCCTGTTTGGGGATCTTAAAAGAAGAACAAGCACAGCAGCTGAAAGAAGCGGGTGTGGACCGTTACAACCACAATATCAATACATCCGAAAGACATCACTCATTCATCACGACAACCCATACGTACCAAGACCGGGTGAATACAATTGATATCGTGAAAAAGCACGGCCTTTCCCCTTGTTCCGGCGCCATCATCGGCATGAAAGAAACAAAACAGGATGTGATTGATATCGCCCGGGCTTTGCGGGCGCTTGATGCAGATTCCATTCCGGTCAACTTTTTGCATGCGATCGAGGGCACGAAACTGGAAGGGACAAATGAGCTGAATCCGCGCTATTGTCTGAAAGTCCTTGCCTTATTCCGCTACATGAACCCGACAAAAGAAATCCGCATTTCCGGAGGGCGAGAAGTGAATCTCCGTTCTTTGCAGCCGTTGGGATTATACGCGGCAAACAGCATTTTCGTCGGCGACTATTTGACAACGGAAGGACAAGAATCAAACCAGGACTATCAAATGCTGGAAGACTTGGGTTTTGAAATCGAGCTTACGGAAAAACAGCAGGAGCTGTTGAACGTTTAAAAAACATCTCATTAGTGCATGAGGAATTCGCCGAAGAATGGCCATTTAAATTGATAAAACAAGGTGTCCAATACTTCTGGATCAGGACACCTTGTTTTTTCCCCCAATAGAAGGATTGGAACTATTCCCCATCTTCATCCGTGAATTTTCATTCAGTTACTTTTTTATTATCAAAAACATATAATACAAAAGATAATTGGATCGGGGGAGCTGGAGGATGGTCAATGAATTTTACCCATTTTTTCAACTTGAACAAGAAAATCAGTCAGCACAAAACAGCACCAGCAATGACTCTTCCGATATCAGTCTTGCAAAATTAGCAGTGTTCGGCAATATTATTCAAATCATCGGGGCATTGATTTCAACTTATTCAGCAATCCTGGAGATTGAACAACTTCAGCGCCAACAACGTACCCCACAGCCTGCCCAACAACCCACACAACCGCCATACCAAAACCCGTACGAAGAAAGAATCAAGGAACTCGAAAGGCAAATTCAATATTTGACAAAGGAAATTGAAAAACAGAAAGAAAAGAGGTTTCCTTATTATTAAAAAAGCTTGCAAAACAAGTCCTTGACTTATTTCGCAAGCTCATCATCATTTCTTGATCCAAAGAATCCTTCACTTTTCCTCGAAGTCCGTTTGATGGATGGGAACTTATTTAAGGACAACAAGTTTTTTCTCCACCGGGATAATCTCTTTTTCGATCGCCGGCTGCGCTTGTTTACCGAAAGGCATTTGCGCAATAATCTTCCAATTTTCAGGAATGTTCCATTCTGGACGTATATCGATGTCTATATGTTGAAGGGATGCGGCATAACCAACCTCCTCTAATCCCGTCCAGATGACGTATTGAAGCATGCCTTGGTTTTGATGGGCCCATGCTTCAAGCGCATCACGGAGATGTGGCATTTTATTTTGCAAACCTTCGATGACTTCCCGGTCTTGGAAGAATAAAACGGTTCCATGACCATTGCGGAAACCTTGAATTCTTTGTTGTGTCCGTTCAAAATCTACCGGATTTTTATCGCGGGCAATTTTCTCCGCGTCGTCCCAAAGTTGTTTATGATGTTTTCCAAACAAAATGGCTACACGGGTTTCTTGCCCATTGAATGCAGTCGGTGTATGATTCAAAGCTGATTTGACAATTTCAACCACTTCTTCATCAGGTACAACCGCTTCATCTTCCAATGCACGAATGGACCGGCGATTTTTTACTGCTTCAAAAAATTCCATCATTGGCACCTCCTACATCTATTTGCTACTTATATTATTAACATAACATTTTTGAAAATGTGTTTCTAATAACTGACAATCAAATGAAGAGTTTTCAACATGGTGTTTTTTTACGATTGCTGACTGATTCACCTGCCGCGCTTTTGAAGGACTTGGTACAAGCCTTTATTAGATTTCCCTGCGCCAAACGGCAAAATAGCCGCCGGAAAGTCAGCACCTTTCCAGACGGCATTCAAAACGGGAATTTTCCAAATGATTATGATATCTGCCAATTGGCACAATGGATGGGGATAATGAAACCGGATCTTGAATCACTGTGCAATCAAGTCCAAAAACATCTTTAATTAATTGGCTATTGATCACTTCTGACGGAGTTCCTTCCGCCACCAGCTTTCCTTGCTGGAAGGCAAAAATATGATCCGCATATCGGGCGGATAAATTGATATCATGCAGCACCAATACGATGGTTGTGCCCCGTTTCCGGTTCAAATCTGTCAACATATCCAATATTTCCACCTGATAGGTGATATCCAGATAGGTGGTTGGTTCATCCAAAAACAGGATATCCGTCTGTTGAGCTAGGGCCATTGCGATCCATACCCGCTGTCTTTGGCCGCCTGACAGCTCATCGATATATCGATCCGCCAAATCCGTAATGTTCATGATTTCCATCGCTTCGCTGACCGCTTCATCATCTTTGCTTGTCCAGCCTTTTAAAAACGAATGATGCGGAAATCTTCCCCGGCCTACCAAATCAACCACAGTGATCCCTTCAGGAACAATGGGTGATTGAGGCAAATACCCTAACACACGAGCCAATTGTTTCGTTGGAATTTGATGAATCGGTTTCCCATCCAACATGACCTGGCCGCTTGCAGGCTTGATTAACCTTGCCATCGTCTTGAGCAATGTGGATTTGCCGCAACCATTCCCCCCGATAATCACACTGATTTTATTGCTTGGGATGGTAATGGTAACATCTTGCAAAACCGTCTTTTTATCGTAGCCCGCATATAAATTTTTTGCTGTCAGCACGTGTGCAGGATTCATTAAAAACCACCCTTTCGATTCAAACGGACTAATAAATAGAGCAAGTAAGGCGCTCCAAGCACGCCGGTGATCACCCCTACAGGATATCTCGCTTCAAAGGCATGTTGGCCAATCAAATCTCCGGCCAGCACCAAAATGACACCAACGAGCCCGGCAGGAATTATGTTGGAATAGCCCGAACCCATGATCCGATTGGCGATCGGTCCCGCAAGGAAGGACACAAAGGCGATCGGTCCTGTCGTTGCGGTAGCGATGGCAATCATCAAAACGGAACTGATCATGAGCATGATTCTGGCCATGTTCACGTTCACGCCTAGAGATGTAGCGGTTTGGTCGCCCAATTCCAACATTTCCAGTTGTTTGCCGTATAAGAGCAGAATGGGAGTAAAAAGTACAACGGTCACGATTAAAGGAAAAAGGGTTTCCATTTTCAAACCATTTAAGCTTCCGCTCAACCAACGCAATGCGGTTGGCAAATCATTCCGGCTTCCAATCAACAATAAATAAGAAATGACGGAATTGAGCATCGCCTGAATGCCAATGCCGATTAAAATCAATCGTCCGATGGAAAAAGAACTTCCTTTCGCCAACAAATAGATCACCAAAACCGTACCTAAACCGCCAATAACGGCAGCAACGGATGTCATTGCCAAACTCGCATGGAGGATGACGATACAAAAAACGGCGGCGGCACTCGAACCTGTTGTAATCCCAATGACATTCGGATTGGCGAGCGGGTTGCGGAGCATCGTTTGAAACACATAACCGCCTGCTCCAAAGGCAAACCCCGCAAACAGTCCTGCCACCATCCGTGGCAATCGGATTGTTCCAACAGCAAAAGATGCTCCCTTGACTTGTTCCCCAAGAAGCACCCGGATGACATCTTGGACGGGATAAATCGTGTTGCCCAGCATCAGCATCAAGGCGCACAAAGCAAAGGAGATCAGGCAAAGCAAGGATGTCAAAAGCACAAAACGGCGAAACCTTCTTGATCGAGCTGTCCGAATTAACTGCAATGTCTCATTCATCATATTTCACGAACTTTCGCTTTCATTGTGATAAAGATTAAAATGGGGGCACCGATAAAGGCCGTCACCACTCCGACTTCCAATTCCCCCGGACTTCCCAGGATCCTGCCGATAACATCGGAAAATGTCAAAATGATCGCTCCTGTCAAGGCGGACATCGGGATGACATATCGCATATCCGGTCCAATGATTAATCGAATGACATGGGTTGCGAGCAAGCCGACGAACCCGATCGGGCCTGCAAGCGCGGTTGCGGCACCACATAACAGCACTCCGCCAAATGCGGCAAGGAGCCGAATAAACCCAATCCGTACACCCAAACTTTTGGCAACCTCATCCCCCAAAAGCATTGCATTTAAAGCCGGCGCTGTCATCAATGCAATCAGGAGACCTACAATTAGAAATGGAAGAAAAATCATAATGGAATCCCACGTGCCGGATCCTACGCTGCCTACTTGCCAAAAACGGAATTGATCCATGACGTTGTTGCGGGGAATCATAATGGCCGAGACAAGCGATGACAATACGGCACTTGTCGCGGCCCCGGCCAATACAAGTTTCAACGGCGTCGCGCCACCGCTTCCCATCGAACCGACCGAATAAACGAATACGGCTGTTATCATTGCTCCGACAATGGCAAACCAAATATATTGACCGGCAGAAGTGATATGGAAAAATGCAATCCCGGTTACGACAAAAAGGGCGGCTCCCGTATTCACTCCCAGAATGCTTGGGTCTGCAATCGGATTGCGGGTCACTGATTGCATCAAAGCGCCGGAAACCCCTAGAGCCACACCGCACATGATGCTGAACATCGTACGAACCACCCTTTGCCGCACAACATTGGCTTCGTGGGTATCGACATTGGAATGAAATAACCCGTCCATGATATCCGCCAAACCGATGGCCCTTGAACCAAACAGCAACGAAGCGATGATGCAAACACCAAGCAATAATACGAGCACCATGAGTAATGCTGCAAATCTTTTCGGGATGAGGGTTTGCTTGTTCTCTTTATAGGCAGTCGTTTTCATATTAATTCAGCTTTTTGGCCGCTTCAGAAAGTAAGCCCAAGTATTCATCGATGGTGTACGCAATGGATAGCGGATTCGGATTTCCCGCCGCCGCAAGTGGCGTATTATCGCCAATGACTACAACGGCCCCTTTTTGAATGGCAGGCACTTTGCCTAAAATCGGATCATTTTGTAGCGCTTTTAAAGTATTGTCATCCCCGTATGTCACGATGATGTCCAAATCATTTAATGCATCCGCGTTTTCCGCACTCATTTCAATATAGAAACTGTCCTGATCCCCAAATGTTTCGATTAAGCTTTCAGGATATTGCATTCCCAATTCCTCAAGAAATTCACCGCGAGGGTCTTGAGTTGTATAAATGTAGAATTTGGATAAATCGGCTGCGCTGATGGAAGCAAAAGCGGCTTTTTTCCCTTTGATTTCAGGATGTTCGCCCGCTTTCTCTTGAATTAAGTTTTCAGTGTCCTTAATCAGTTGCTTTCCTTCTTCTTCCATCCCCATTCCTTTGGCATTATATAAAATTTGGTCTCTCCAAGAAATCACCCATGGAGTTTCCGGATAAGCCACAACCGGAGCGATTTGGCTTAAAAGATCATATTCTTCCTGTGTAATACCGGAATAGGCGGCAAGGATTACATCCGGCTCAGCATCTGCAATCGCTTCGAAATCCAGACCGTCTGTATCTTGGAAAATATTCGGATTTTCAACACCAAGTTCTTTCAATTTCTCTTTTGTCCACGGAAGCATTCCGCTGTCATCTTGTACGCCGTAGTTGGCGGCCGAGAATCCAACCGGCACAACCCCCAAAGCCAAAGCCACATCATGGTTTGCCCAGGAAATTGTTACAATGCGTTCCGGTTTCTCTTCAATCACCGTTTCACCAAAGGCATGTTTTATGACAATTGGATATTCGGAACCGTTTTCATTTTTTTCCGCATTTGATTCAGCTTCTTTTGAATCTTTGTCATCGGATTGACCGGAACAACCCGCCAGGACCAATAAAAATATGAAAGTTAATGATAAAACAGAAAGATAACGTTTAAGATTCATATTTTACACCCCATATTTTATTATTGATAATAATTATCATTCGCAATATAAATATATATTTTGTATAAATGTTTGTCAATCACAAATTCCAATTCCGTGATAAAATTTTACCCCATGATTTTGTGCGAAAAACTTCCCAAAATAAAAGCACCATGCCTCCCTGAGCCAGGGCAAACATGATGCCGGTTATGTATTAAAATTATTATTCATCTATGTCATATATGTCGAATATCCAATACAATCACCGGTTGATCCTCTTCAAAATAATAGACATCAAAAACGAGTTTATTGCGAAGAACCGCCAATTTCACCGCCTGTTTTTTATTTTTCCTTATTGCACTGCCAAATTTTTCTTCGAATGTGGAATAAGGCTTCAATAGAATATAATCCACTTCCAAAATGCGGCACAAACTGATCAACTCGATCAATACTTTCATTTCCAGCCCTTTATTCAAATAATCATCATTCAAAGATATCTCACTCACTACAAGAAGCTTTAAATAACATTCTTTCATTTCTTTTTGAAAATGTTTCATGAATGAGGACATGATAAAATATTCTTCACTTGAAAAACTGTTTGCGACCGATAACAATTCAGACGGTCTTATGAAATACGAATTATAAATTTTGAAGTGGAGATATCCGATGATTTGTGCCCCTTCATTGATTGAAATGATGTTTGACCATCCGTTGATCAATTGCAATTCAGGATTTGTTTCGATTGAAGTATCAATCCGGATATAAGTGCTTCTAAATTCCTCAAAAATGACGTCTGTTTGTTCCCCCCAGAAAAAAGGTTTGAACGAATTCCCTTCTTTTTGGTTTTCGTCGCCGGAACCGCTCTCAAAATCGTTTTGATCTTCATCCTTATATTCCATAAGAACAACCCCTCTTCAACATTTTCAAAAATAAATTAACACGAACAAGAGTTCTTGTAAATATAAAATTTGTATAATTCAGAATTTTTAGTTTTTATATCTTTTTATAACAGCGGATATCTACTCTTTTATATCGTTAAATTTATAAAAAAATTAACAATTTAATTATTAGAGTGAAAATTCCTTATTTTCCTACTTTCTTAATATTCATAGATTCCTTTTTCGATAGTTGATAAAATGATGGAGATTCATCTGAGAAGGAGCATGATTATGAAAAAGTCAAGTTCATTTACTACCTATGCCATCATTGGTACCATGCTGTTCGGCATGTTTTTTGGTGCGGGGAATTTAATTTTCCCAATCCAAATGGGACAACTTGCCGGTACGAACTTTTGGCCGGCTTTGATCGGATTTCTCATTACCGCCATCGGACTGCCTTTCTTGGGAATTGTCGCATTCGGTTTGTCCGGAAGCAACAGTTTACTTGAACTGGCCGGACGGGTTCACCCAATATTCGGCGTTGCATTTGCCATCGCCCTCTACTTGACGATCGGGCCGTTTTTTGCAATTCCACGGACGGCCACAGTGCCTTTTGTGGTAGGTTTCGAACCGTACATCAATCCTGAATACAGCACATTATTTTTAGGTATTTTCAGTTTTGTGTTTTTTGCGATCGTTTATTATTTCTCTTTGAATCCCGCCAAAATCGTGGATTATATCGGGAAATATTTAACTCCTGCATTTTTATTGTTCCTTTTCATTTTAATTGTGATCGCCATAATCAAACCGATGGGGACATTCCAGAACCCTGCCGGAGATTATGGGGACCTTGCATTTATTACCGGTTTTAAAGAAGGGTATAACACAATGGATCTCCTCGCATCCTTGGCATTCGGAATTGTTGTCATCAATGCCATCAAGGGACGGGGGATTACCGATAAAAAGGAAATTGCCGTATCCACTTTGAAAGCCGGCGTTTTTGCCATGGCGCTAATGGCGCTCATCTATGGGCTCATCACTTATATGGGGGCATCCAGCGTATCCGCCATTGGTACCTTCGAAAATGGAGGTCAAATTTTTGCAGCCGTCGCCCAGCATTATTTTGGCGACTACGGGGCCATCCTGCTTGCCATCATCATTGTGCTAGCTTGTTTAAAAACAAGTATCGGGCTCATTACATCTTGCAGTGAGTTTTTCAATCAAGTGTTCCCGAAAGTCAGTTACAAATGGTTCGTATTGATTCTGTGCCTTGTTTCATTCACCATCGCCAACTTTGGATTGAACAACATCATTCAATTCGCCATCCCTGTATTAATGTTGCTTTATCCTTTGGCAATCGTGCTCATACTATTGACTTTATTTTCCCATTTATATGGAAATAAGCGGAGCGTTTATGCTTCCGCGATGGTCTTCACATTCTGCGTCAGTTTCTTTGACGGATACAGCACATTGGTTTCGAGTTTGCCAGGTGCAAGCTTGTCCTTATTCGATTCGATCAAATCTTTCTACTCCAATTATTTGCCGCTTTACAACATCGGCCTTGGCTGGATGTTGCCGGCAATCGTCGGGGTCATCATCGGCCTGGTTTGGCCCAAAAAAACCGTATAATGCCATGAGGCTGCCAAGTTTCCCGGCAGCCTCATTTTTCTTGATTTCTCCACTGTTTTGGCGGATTCATTTCCTACTGTTGGCCATTGGAAAGATACTTTTTCTCCAATTGTTCTACTGTGAGTGGTCTGCTTCGCACTCACTTCTCATTGAAGCACTCATCTATCTACTTATTTGGGTATTGGTGACATATTTTTCTTCTAACTGTTCAAGGGCTTCTTTATAATTTTGTTCATTGATTGCCTTTAATTCTTTATTGAAATTTTTAATCTCATTATCAATCCATTTATGATATTTACTATTTTTATTTATTAAATATTCGTAGGTTTCATTATTAAATACTTTTTCTTCGTGCAATTTTGTTAAAATGAAATATATTTTTTCTCTCTCTTGTACTCCTTTACTTTCTTCCTTCGTTATATAAACAAAAATTTCCAAGTTATTTTTAATATAATTTCTTTCATATTGTTGTTTTCCCTGCTTCAACCATTTCCCCCATTGTTCTGCCAAATTATTCAGTTTTTCCAGTTCCTTTTGCAATTCACTTTCACTTGTTACTGTGCCATAGATTCCATTCACTTCGGAAGCCAATTGTTTCAACTGTTGTTTCCCTTCATTATCCACATCAAATCCAATCACATTTATAATAGGGGTAATATTGAAGTTGTATAACTCTTTGGCCGCTTCTATCGGCTCGTCTTCACATGTTTCGATTCCATCACTGACCAAGTACACAATATTGGTATTGTTTTCACCGTCAAAGGCAGCCAAATCCTTTTTGGCTTCACGCAATGCCAGTCCGATTGGCGTCCAGCCGCTTGGAGAAAATTGATTAAGCGCTGCTTTGAACTGTTCAGGATTATAATTGGAAATGGAATACATCAGTTCACTGCTGCTGCAGGATAATTTCTTATCCGAATCAGAGCCACTTCCTTTATGGCCATAAACTCGAATGCCAACTTTCGCATTTTGCGGCAGTTTTTCTACAAAAGCTAAAATAGAGTCTTTGGCTGAAGCCATTTTTGCTTTCCCATTGATGGTTTGTGCCATACTTCCCGATGCGTCAATGATAAATAACACATTTAAATTCTCTTTGAATTGGTAGCGGGAATCCGTAACTTGGGGATTACCAAATGTTTCAAATTTGAGTCGATTAATCAGGTTTTCTGGTCCCTCATAATCAAATTGCACTCGTTTTAATATTTCACGATAATAGCTATCTAATTCTTGTTCAGTTGGATTTTCAGAGATATCCGGTAAATCACTGAAAACTTTTAAATCCCCACAAAAAAACCTCGAAAGGCTTCACGCCTATCAAGGTTCATTCATTGAAGTATCACTCACTGGTTGATTTCCTCTCTGGGCAATCATATCCATGATTTTTAATTTCCAGAACTTGTGTAAAGGAATTTTCATGAATGGAAGTGTTTAAATGGGCATTGGGATAATGATTCAAAATACATTTTACATTGCTTAACCCTTTTCCGCGGTTTTGCCCTTTTGTGGAGAAGCCTTCTTTATAGATTTCCTCCACATTCACCAAATCTCCATTGAAAGTATTTTCAATAATGATCATCACGGAATCGCTGTTTGTTTTATAAAAAGCGATATCAATACTTTTTTCCGACTTGGAATCCGCAGTCGCTTCAATGGCGTTATCCAAAAAGATTCCCAGAATTCGCGCCAAATCAATCATATTCATATGAATATCTTCAATTTCATCCGATATTTCGATATTGACTGAGATGTTTTCATTTTCGGCCTGCATCACTTTTGATAAAATGAGCCCTTTAATACCGGTTATTTTCAACTTTGATAAAGAAGCCAACAGCTGATTCCTCTTTAACGTGTTCTCCTCGGTCGAAAATATATGCTTTTTAAAATATTTTTTCAATCCTTCAAAATCATTGACTTCTATGTAACCTTGCATTGTAACGAGTATATTGAGGTAATCATGACGGAATTTTTGCATATCATTATTGATTACTTCCAACGACTTCATATAGTTCTCAAACTGGGCATTTTCAAATTCAATTTTATTAATGTAATGTTGCTTTTTGATGTTGAAAATCGTCAAAGAAAGTATAAACAGCATGATGGCAAAGTAAATAATTTGAATAATGAGATTAAAAACCAAAATGGTATCCTTTGATAAATATTCCGTCAAATAAATATTTATATAAAAGGTGGCCATCGTTACGATCAGCACAAAAAGAATGAATATGTAAGCGCTTTTCATTTCCGGGACGTATGCAATGACCTTATTGTAAAAATATCGGTAAATCAGAATACATAAAATATATATCAAAATGAAAAGGCAATAATGTTCCAGAACTCCCGGCAAGAAATCAAAGGTAAAAGGAAGCAAAACATATTGGGTGAGATTGTCCACCAGAATGCCGAAAATGATGAAAAAGCAAAGGTGTACCAGCACTATATAATCCCTCGAAAGCACATAAAGATAAACGAAGGAACTGATAATGAAATAAACAATCCCTTGCCATTGTCCCATCCATAAAAAAGCGAGGCTGGTAGGTCCAAAAATGAATAAAATGAAACCGAAAATCGATTTAAAGTTTAATTTGATTTGCGCTGTGTACATGATTGCCCAAAAAATCAAGAAAAGCTCAATCGTTATAAACAAGATTTTCATATTTTTCTCCCAGCTTAATTAATAGAGTGATGTTGGTTGTCTCGTGGTGTATTGTGGAAATAAAATGGGTATTCCTATATTTTATTTTAATAATACAATTCACCTGTAACAAGGTACAGTTGTCTTGACATAAAAGAAAAGTTCCGACGGGATCATGGAAGTCGGAACTTTCTTACAAAATGCATTATTTTTTTGAAGCAAACAGATTATTTTGTAATAACTCATTTGGCACTTTTTTCTCATGGAATAATGTCGTACATCCATTTGTAGTCGCTATTCCTCCGAATACCACTACAAATGCAGCAATTTTTGCCAATACATTTTTAACACTCATCCATTTCATAATAAAATTCCCCCTTGATTGATTGTGCTATTAGCATAATAGTTTCCACCAATACCCCATAAGCAATAAAAACCTTCACATCAAAATTCACAATGCAAAATATTCCGAATATTAGGAATACGCGGAACATCATTTTTTTCCGCAAATATTTTTTATGATTTTGATTAATAAGCGGATGTTTTTCTGTGCCTTTTGGTGCAAGCATATAAATGAGTATTAATGAAACTCCAAAGATGATGTATAAGAGAGTGCCGGAAATCATATTATAATAACTGGCAATCAATTTGACCGCGATTGGAAATGTAATGATGCTTGTACCAATGCACACATACAAATTGCTGAAGTGATATCCAAAACAAACCTGCCTTAACAGAAAGAAGCTAATATGAGCAATCAATGTAGGAACAATGCAGTCTAATAAATAAGCCAAAGAATAGATTAAGATGATTTTGTAGAGTTCAGAAAGAATGAGTTGAATTCCAAATTTTAATTTTTCCCTTTCCAGATTGGAAAAATACTCTTGATTTAATAGATGGTAGATCGCGTTTTCGATTCTGGAAATTTCTCATACTCCCTCCTTTGTTTGATAGTAAGTGAAATTTCACCTCCCACCTTTATATTACCATCAATTCATAAATTGGTAAATTATTGATTTTTTACTAATTTTACCATTATAAGTTAATATTTATTTGCTCTTGTATTCATTTTTTTGATTATTCCCACTATTACCACATTTCACATTCAACTTTATTCTTGCTGTTTTTACATGTTATGATAGTATAAATAGGTTTTTTCAACACAACTGGTTTCCAACAAAAAAATTGGAAAAATAGTATTATTTAAGGTAACATAGGTTTGGAATTGAAAGGAGGAAAAAGAAAAATGTTTGATCAAATTGGTATTGGCATCATCCAAGCTTTGATTGTTGTGTCTGTTGTATTTATCGTTCTTCTTTTACCGATTGGGGATTACTTATTGAGAAAAAAATAATGCACATATTTTATATATAAGAAGGGGGGAAATGATGCTCCCTTCTTTTTTCATTTTCAATGATAGCTTCATTGTCAACAAATTGACAAATTGGAACCTATTGAAGAAGTTGAAATTTCTTAAGAAAATAGAAAATGGTATCTGAATTTTATTAACAAAAGTGGTATGATTACATCAAACCAAAATATTAGTCGGCATTATTTTAATCAGAATTGATTGATTCACGTTTCTGTTCAAAGCTGCTGACGATTATTAAACTTCTTCAAATATATTGAGGTGATGGAAAATGCAAAATCGCAAGCTGGTCATTCAAATGGAATTGCCAATACAAGCTTATGATATTGATGCAATGGGAATTGTGAGTAATCTTGTGTACGTGCGGTGGTTTGAAGATTTACGAATGGAATTTTTAAATGCGACGTATTCCTTGACAGAAATGATGAAATCGAACATTACACCGATTTTGATGCGCACGGAAGTCGACTACCGCAAACCGCTCACGATTTTTGATAAACCAATCGGGCGATGCTGGTTGGTTGAATCGGGGAATTCCAGCTGGGAGATGGCATTTGAAATCAAGAGCGGGGACAAGCTGTACTGCAAAGGCATACAGAAAGGCTGCTTCTTTGATTTAGAAAAGAAAAAAGTAACGCGCATACCTCAGCAATTAATCTCAGCCATCGATCGCCTTATTGAACCGTAATCATGATCGTTCTGGGGCAAATCCATTGGGTTCCGGAGATTGCCCCAGCCGCACCATTTGCGCAACCCTTTCAAAACTTCCCCCAATCCGATTCAGTATGGGATGGTCTAACATTTCCTTTTTTTACCTATCCTTCCAATATCAACTTGTTTATTCGTTATACCAAAATATCTTTATATCGTGATGAATCTTTCAATACGCTGGCAATTGTTATTAATTTAATAGTAATAGATACAATTATAATAGTAGAAATTAATATATTTTTAGAAAAAATTATTATTTCCGTTTTTTTCAGATAATTAAAAAGTGTTTATTTCGATTCAAGGTTTTGAAGAAGATCGCGGCTACATCAAGGACAATGATGTGGAAGAAGCGAAAAAAGCCCTTGAACAAGGTATGAAAGAGCTAGGAATCAGCAAACCGGAAGATATCAACATCACAATTTCATTTAATACGAGTGAAGCCCATGCATCCATTGCCCAATTCATTCAAGAAAATTGGCGCAAAAACTTGGGCATCAATGCAACACTTGACAACTCCGAGTGGCAAGTTTACTTGGACAAACTGACAAAATTGGATTACCAAGTTGGCCGTTTGGGTTGGATTGCAGACTACAACGATGCTTACACATTCTTAGAGCAATATGATTCTGCTGATAACGGCAACAACGATACAGGTTGGGAAAATCCAGAATACACAAAACTTTTAAGAGAAGCGAACAAACAAACGGATGAAGAAAAACGTTTTGAAATGTTAAAACAAGCGGAAGCAATCATCATGGAAGAAATGCCGGTTGCACCAATTTACTACTACACTAGTCTGTACGTTTCAAAAGACCATGTGAAAAACATGAAACCGGATAAATTGGGCAACATTTATTTGAAATATGTTGATATTGAAAATTAATTTGTCCCTGTAAAATTAGGTTAAATAGTTGCAAAGGCTGCTGAAATCGATTTTATTGATCAGAAGCAGCCTTTCACTATTTTTTGGGCGTGTACAGAATTTTTAGATAAAGGAGGGAACACTTTGCTGAAGTACATTATCAAAAGAATCATTCATATTTTGATTGCGTTATTTATCATCATCACCGCAACCTTTTTCTTGATGAAGGCGGCACCTGGTAATCCTTTTGCAAGTGAAAGGAATTTTCCGCCTGAAATCGAAGCCAATTTAAAAGCGAAATATGGACTCGATAATCCTTGGTATATCCAATATAAGGATTATTTGTTCAATACCCTCACATTTGATTTCGGAGAGTCGATGAAATATAAAAACCGCTCCACAAACGATATCATTGCGGACGGATTCCCTGTATCGTTATCCCTTGGACTTGAAGCCATGTTTTTAGCGGTTGGAATAGGCGTTTTGCTTGGTATCATTGCAGCCCTTTACCACAACAAATTTATTGATTATTTTGCAACGACCATCGCGGTTTTGGGCATTTCAATCCCCTCATTCGTTATGGCCGGATTAATGCAATACTTCATCTCTTTAAAATTGGGCCTATTCCCTGTTGCCGGGTGGAACGGCTTTAAATATTCAGTTCTGCCAGCGTTGGCGATCGCTTTGACACATGCGGGGTATATCGCAAAATTGGTCCGTTCCAGCATGTTGGAAGAAAACAATAGCGAATATGTGAAGTTGGCCCGTGCCAAAGGGCTTGGCAAATGGACAATCACCTTTAAGCATACATTGCGCAATGCGTTAATGCCTGTTATTACCTATTTAGGGCCTTTGACAGCCGGTGTTGTAACAGGAAGCTTTGTCATTGAACAAATTTTTGCCATTCCTGGTTTGGGCAGACATTTCGTTCAAAGCATCACAAACCGTGATTATACCGTAATCATGGGAACAACTGTATTCTATGCAATTATTTTAATGTTCGCCGTGTTATTAGTGGACATCTTATACACTTTCATTGACCCGCGCATTAAGTTGAAAGGAGGAGCAAAGAAATAATGACAAAACAGCATGAAACGATTGACAATTTAACTCCGGAAATGTTTACAGTAGTCGGACCGCGGTTGGAAGAAAGCGATAAAATGACAAAGAAGTCTGTATCTTTTTGGAAAGAGGTATTCCTCCGCTTTAAACAAAACAAATTGGCGGTTTCAGGGGTCATCATTCTGTTCATCATCGCATTGTTTGCGGCATTGGTCCCTGAACTTTCTCAATACAGTTATCGCGATCAATTAGGCATTTATAATCAGGCGCCTTCAAAAGACCATTGGTTTGGCACCGATGATTTAGGGCGGGATGTTTTTGTCCGTGTATGGTATGGAGCCCGCATTTCATTATTCATCGGGATTACGGCTGCCATCATCGATTTAATCATCGGTGTTTTATGGGGAAGCATTTCAGGCCTGATTGGCGGACGTGTGGATGATATTATGATGCGTTTTGTGGATATTTTATCCGCCATTCCTTACCTTTTGGTTGTCATCATTTTACTTGTTGTGATGGAACAAGGTCTCCTTCCGATGATTATCGCCTTATCGATTACAGGTTGGGTCAATATGGCGCGAATTGTCCGCGGTGAAGTGTTGTCCATAAAAAACCGCGAATTCGTTCTGGCTTCAAGAACCCTTGGCGCAAGCACCAGCCATTTAATCAAGCGCCACATCATACCGAACGCGTTAGGTGCGATTCTTGTAACAATGACATTGACAATTCCGACAGCCATCTTCACTGAATCCTTTTTAAGCTTTTTAGGTTTGGGCGTAACACAACCGGTGGCGAGCTGGGGAACAATGGCATCTGAAGGGATGGGCGGTTTAAGGGTGGCCCCTTGGCGTTTATTCTTCCCTGCCTTCTTCATTTCCTTGACCATTTTTGCTTTCAATGCCATTGGTGATGGTTTGCGCGATGCACTTGATCCGAAATTACGCAAGTAGAAAGGGGTGGAAAAATGAAAAAACCATTGTTGGAAGTAAAGAATTTAAAAATAAACTTCAAAACATACGCAGGACTTGTACAAGCAGTAAGGGGCGTTGATTTTACATTATACGAAGGCGAAACATTGGCGATTGTGGGCGAATCCGGTTCGGGAAAAAGTGTGACCAGTAACGCCATTATGAAATTGATTCCGCAGCCGCCGGGAATATATGCGGATGGTCATATCTTATTCGAAGGAAAAGATTTGATCCCTCTTTCAGATAAAGAAATGTCCAAAATCCGCGGAAATGAGATCGCGATGATTTTCCAGGACCCAATGACCGCTTTAAACCCTACAATCCGTGTTGGAAAACAAATAATGGAAGTGATATTAAAACATAAAAAGGTTTCAAAACATGAGGCGCAAGAAAGAGCGATTGAGCTCCTTCGCCAAGTCGGTATTCCAATGCCGGAAAAACGCTTCAACCAATTTCCCCATGAATTCAGTGGCGGAATGCGCCAGCGCGTCGTCATCGCCATTGCGCTTGCGGCTGATCCGAAACTATTGATTGCCGATGAACCGACAACAGCCCTTGACGTGACCATCCAGGCGCAAATATTGGAATTGTTGAAGGAACTTCAAAAGAAACGGAAAACATCCATTATTTTTATCACCCATGATTTGGGGGTTGTTGCAAATGTCGCCGATCGTGTGGCGGTCATGTACGCAGGGCAAATTGTGGAATACGGAACGGTCAACGATATTTTCTACAACCCCAAACATCCGTACACATGGGGACTGCTTGGCTCCATGCCTGATTTAAATAACAAAAGTGATGAAAAATTATATGCGATTCCAGGTTCTCCGCCGGATTTGACAAATCCGCCGATAGGAGATGCCTTTGCACCCCGGAACAAATATGCATTGGCCATCGATTTTGAAAAAGAACCGCCAATGTTTAAAGTATCCGATACACATTATGCAAAAACATGGTTATTGCATGAATATGCTCCGAAAATCGATGTTCCTGAACCAATCGTGAGAAGAATGGAAAGATATAAGAAGGAGGCTGAATTAGGTGAATAGCAATCATAAATTATTGGAAGTAAAAAATTTGTCTCAATATTTCGGCTCTCCTTCCAATCCTATCAAAGCGGTGGACGGAATCAGTTTTCATATTTTTGAAGGGGAAACGTTGGGCCTTGTGGGTGAATCCGGTTCCGGCAAATCGACGACAGGCCGTTCCATTATCGGTCTTTATGACATAACGGGCGGCGAAGTGATTTTCAAAGGAAAAAATATTCATCAAGTCAAATCAAAAAAAGATCAGAAGCAATTAAAGCGGGAAATGCAAATGATTTTCCAAGATCCATATGCATCATTGAACCCGCGGATGACAGCTGGTGAAATCATCAGTGAAGGATTTGATATCCACGGCCTGTATAGAAATAAGAGCGAACGCCAAGCAAAAATCATCTCGTTGTTGGAAGCGGTCGGTTTAAATCGTGAACATATGACACGGTATCCCCATGAATTTTCCGGCGGCCAAAGACAACGGATCGGGATTGCCAGAGCGTTAAGTTTGGATCCAAGCTTCATTATCGCCGATGAGCCGATTTCCGCATTGGACGTTTCCATTCAGGCGCAAGTGGTCAATTTGCTAAAAGATCTGCAAAAGGAACGAAATTTGACTTATTTATTTATTGCCCATGATTTATCGATGGTCAAATATATCAGCGATCGGATTGCGGTTATGTATCGGGGAAAAATTATGGAGTTGGGCGATGCAGACGAAATTTACAACAACCCAATTCATCCATATACAAAATCATTATTATCCGCTGTTCCTCTTCCAGATCCGATTTTGGAAAGAAAACGGAAACGAATTCCTTATGTCCATGAAGAAACACCGGATACAGCTAAAATGCATGAGCCATTGCCAAATCATTTTGTTTACGGTACGGATGAACAAGTCAATAAATGGATAAAACAAGCAAAGCTGTAGGGCTTAGTGGAAAAAAGGCTTAAGGGGCCCTAAATCCCCTTAGGCCTTTTTTTGTTTTTTGGGAGTACTTGACGGAAAGAAGAGGCTATGAAAATCTTTTATTTATTTTCCGCTCTAAGAGGCTTGGCATTCGGCATCCGAATGATTAAATAAGAAGGAATATTAGTAAAAATGTTGAAAGTAATATAAAATGTCGTTTATTTCAAGCTAATAAAGGGAGAGTCATATGAGGAATAAAATCATTATGTGGATTTCTGTACTATTGTTAATGACTCTTGTCGGTTGTAAAAATGTTGAAGAAGACAAAAAGTTAGAGGAAAGCCCTACTTTTACATTACCCGTGACTTTTCATGACGGGACAAAGGGTGAGTATGTATTGATTGGGAAAGAAGGTAAGGTGGGAATTTTGGTCGGTTCGGGTAACGAAGGTGAAGCAGTCGCAATAAAGTTTATTGCGAATCAACCGGATAAATATATGTGGCATTTCTGGGGAGAGGAAGATAAAATCAGCGGTGATTTTAAAGTAGTTGGTGTTGATGAAGACGGAAAAGAACATCCTGTTTTGTTATTTGGCAATGATGCAGTATGGCAATATTCTGATATTTCCATTAGCCCACATAACGGTGCAGATTCCCATATTCCATCTAATATGATGTTCCCTTCAAGTGGATTATGGAAATTAAAAATATATTTTAATGATCAATTATTTGAGGAACTCGTTATAAACGGTGAAGAAAGTTGATCTTCAACTAATTGATAAAGAGGCAGAGTTAACCGTTCGAAGATTAACTTTGCCTGTTGTTTTAACATAAATGGAATAATCCCCTAGGTGATTCTTCCGCACCAATAAAACAAGCCTCTCGCGAAATGAGAGGCTTTTCATTTTTAGTGAGACATAATCACTAACAGGATAATGAATAAAATCGCAAAGAGGTAAAGTAATGGATGAACCTCTTTACCCTTACCTTTCAGTAACTTAAATAATGGATAAGAAATAAACCCGAATGCAATACCATCTGAGATACTAGACGTTAATGGCATGATTAAAATAACTAAAAAGGCTGGAAATGCTTCTTCTACTTTATCCCATTCGATATGGCGAACAACACCAATCATTAAACTACCCACGATAATTAAGGCAGGAGAAGTAATAGCAGGTACACTTGCTAATGTAGCTGCTAATGGCGAGAAGAATAACGTAATGACAAATAGCCCTGCAACTACTAACGACGTTAATCCAGTACGTCCACCTACTGCTACACCAGAAGAAGATTCGATATAGGCTGTGGATGGACTTGTACCAAACATTGAACCGATGATCGTTGCCATCGAATCACCAAGGAAAGCTTGACGTGCTCGTGGCAATTTATCTTCTTTTAAAATACCCGCTTGTTTCGCAACGCCAATCATCGTACCTGTCGTGTCAAACAATGTAACTAAAATGAATGAAAATACTGTCCCATATAAACCATATTTAATGACATCGCCAAAAGCTTCAATTGGATTCCATACTAAAATCCCTTCTGGTAATGATGGCATTGAAATAACACCATTGAATGTTACATTGCCAGTTAATGCTGCAAGGATTGCTGTCACAATCATACCCCAGAAAATTGCACCGAATACACGGTACATCATGAAGATAGCCGTAACAAGAACCCCTACAATTGTTAACCAAACCATAGGGCTTGATAAATCTCCTAATCGGACTAATGTCGCTTCGTCATCTGTCACAATACCTGCTGATCGCATACCAATGAAAGAGATGAATAAACCGATACCAGCAGTAATAGCTAATTTTAAATTATTCGGTATGGCTTTAACGAGCATTTGTCGTAAAGGCGTTAAGCTAATAATAAAGAAAATAATACCCGCTACAAATACAGCAGAAAATGCTGTCATATAGTCAATTTCGCCTTTAGAAGCTTGGACAACCGAGAATGTAAAGAATGCATTTAACCCCATACCCGGAGCCATTGCAATTGGATAATTGGCAAATAACGCTAACCATAATGTACCAAATACTGCCGCAATAATTGTCGCTGTGAATACTTGTTCACTAGGCACACCAGAAATCGCTAGAATCGAAGGGTTAACGATGACAATATATACCATTGTTAAGTAAGTGGTTAATCCTGCAAAAATTTCAGTTTTTACAGTTGTCTTATTTTCTTGTAGTCGAAACAAAAAGTTCAGCCCCCTAAATACGAACATTTAAAACAACAGAATTAATAATATTCGGTCTTTAGCTTAAATGCAAGTGTTTTTTACGGGAATTTTCTCTGTATATCCAAATTTTAAAAATAAAGAATTAGATGTAGTATAGATTTATGGACACAACTTGGTTAAGTCATTAATATTAAACTAACGAAAGGTTGTGTCCGAATCATGAGTCAAAAACGGTATAATCAAGAATTTAAACAAACAGTAGTTGAGCT
>NZ_JBHSNQ010000181.1:0-28148 GCF_042655065.1 Ureibacillus suwonensis | reverse complement strand
AATAGCAAAATAGCCCTCAATCTGAAAAAATTCAAGATTGTAGGGCTATTTGTCATGCGTACTAATAGGTACGCTTTTTTAATCCCTGTTTTAAGTTTTTCAATGCGTCATTTGAATTCGGGCTTACCAGACATTTACACTTCACTTCTACTATAAAAAATAGTAGCACAAACCTTGGCCTTGGTTTGTACTACTAATCTTAGTATGTTTTTATTTATATCTCGTATAAACAGGAATCCTGCAATACTGTTTTATGTGTTTCTCCGAAAACAAATAGACCCTTAAAAAAATCGCTTAGAGGTATGAACTATTTCGTACTTCTTATGCAATTGCTCCAAAAAAAGTTGTTGAAATCGTGTGAACCTATTATAAGCTGTTTACTACCTCTTTCATCATTGTTGCAGTATTGTTGTGTAACAAACTACTCTTTATCGTTTTTTTATATCCTTATTAAAATTGCTTGACATAAAAAAGGCACTGGATTATCCAATGCCTTTATCCTTAACTTTCTTTCCCATCCACCATCTGAAAAAACTTAAGAACAAGTACATCATTTATTTATGCTCATCGTTCGTAGCTTTTCTGGTTATTTAATAAGGTTTTTAGATTATTAAATACTATATCCTTTATATCCTTAATTCCTAATAATTTTGCAAACTCATCATAAATAAATCGTAAATCATATGATGCCATGCTTTTTTTGCTACATTTTCCAAAAGGGCCATCAGTTTCAATCAGTAATCTCTCTAAAGGAATTTGCTGTATGATTTTAAGCCCTTTTTCTGTTGTTAGCATTGAGTAATTCACAGAAAAATAATATCCACTTCTTATTATCTCATCCAACAAAGACAGAGGACCTGAATACCAATGAAATACAGCAAAACGCACATTGCTTTCTTTTAAAATATTTAAAACATCCTTCTCTGCCATTCTGGAATGGACAGATAGTATCTTATTATGCTCTCCTGCTCTCTTACAGATATATCTGAATACCCTTTGTTGTTCTGTCTTATAATCAAAATATTCTTTTGAATAATCCAAACCTACTTCACCAATGTATTTTGTATGAGGAAGCCATCTTTCAAAAAGAGTTTTATTGAACCGATGGGTTTTTACCATTTGCGGATTATATCCCAGAGCTATTCTTACATATTTAGATTCAGGAAACTCCTTCTTACATTTGTCGTATATTTCGGGCAAGTTTGTAACAAATAGAGCATATATTTTGTTTTGAGTAAAGTAGCTATACATTTCGTTATAATTCTTGTAATTATCAATGTGAATATGAAAATCAATTAATCTGGGCATGTTCTCTATCCTCAATTCCTAAATAATCTAACAATCCGCCGCCATTTTTAGTATCTTCCTGCTTAATCATCTCTATCAATTCCTTCATTGATTGATGATATAGCCTTTCGTATTCTATTAATTCATCATGGGATAAGGCTCCTTGCCGAAGTAAAAGTGTTCTAATATAGTCTGCATTATCTCTATGTTTTAGATACCTTCTTATGCTAAATAGGAGAGCCTTTAAATCACTCGCTTTTCCTTGCAGGTTATTATACTTCTGAATAAATTCTCCATTGAGCTTGTATTTTTGGTTATAAGGAGTTTTATCCCTGCCAATAGCATAAAATGATGCCCTTCTGATTAAGCAAGGATAGCAATAGCCGCAATTACAAGGTGGCTTTATTTTATCGTATCTCGATAAACAAGGGTGGGAACAGGAAAGCGTTTTATGGGCATTTTGCCGGAAGACTTGCTTATCTTTATGTTCCGACACAATTTGACCTTTTGACCTATTCCAATAAAAATTTTGGATTTGATGATTTAAACCAACTTCCTGCAGAATTTGATTTAATGACTTTAAAAATATTGGATGCGTTGTTCTGGTGCTACAGCTTCCGTTTCTGCTGTCAGTGAGCGGAACATTAATTCCAATAAAGCCATTTTCCGGTATATAAACAGGCGTCCCATCCCCAAAAATAGACGCAATAGCAATTGCTCCTGCTAAGAATAAAAAGGACCTGCTTCTACTGGAGCTTTCTGTTCCTAATTGAGCTTTTTCTCTATCTTTTCTTAGAGGAGCAAAAGGGTTTACGTTAAATAAAACCAACTCTTTCTTTAAAGAAGGATAGGCGCTGTCTAACGCATCAAAAAGCTCTTTCTGCCTGCTCGTTAAGAGGTTATATTCTCTAAACCCCACAAAACAAGTATTTTCTCCTCTTTCTAAAATCGTTATAGCTCCACAAAAAGAATCCAATCCACCCGAAAATAAACTAACTGAATCAAATCCCTTTTTGTTTATTAGCTTATACTTAGTATTTTTCTTATTTGCTCTGAATTTGCTGTTGGACTTTCTAAATTCTAATACCCATTTATCTCCGCTTAAAAATCCAAGCGACTTCTCTAATTTTCTTCTGACTGCACTCCATTTTTCTAATTCTAAAACTGGCACGTGTAATTTTATATTCCTTGTCCAATTGTCAAAAGGATTTTTTCGGGGTATCCTTTTGTCCGCACAAAATACGCTAATAGCTATTATTAATAAATCCTCGCTAATGTTTGATAAAGCTTGAAGGCCGAACCGCCTCCACAACTGTTCTGCATCTGTTTTTACATTTGATTTATTATTTTTGTCAAAAAGATTAAAGATGATTAAATCATTTTCTATTTTATCCTTAATATTATCCTCTACTTGTTTATTAACCCATACATTAAACAAGTGTCTCACTCCAAACAGATAATATTTCAAAGGCCTTATTGCATTTTTCCTCTATAATTTGCCTTCCTTGCGTTCCGTTCCAATCAATCTTTTGGATGTCTTCAATAGAAAATTCAGATTCTATAGAAATCCTTATGTAAGTCTTCACACTTTCTTCTGCAATCTCATACTTGTCGAATTTATCAAACATGGCCATCAATTTTTCAGCAAAATTGGTAAAAAAACAATTTTGTATGAACTTTACAATAAATTCTCTAATGAATTCCCCTTTATCAATAGAGCCGAGAATGTTATTATAATCTTCTTCATTTTCAGCTCCTGCCAACAATTCCCGCATGAGTTCGCTCATGCTTTGCTGGGCAACACTTTCATACAAACTATTTCCGCTTTCATAAAAATACTCTAAAAGCCCATAAAGTATCTTCTCAGCAGGAAGGTTTCTTAAGTGTGAAAGTCCAACTCTTTCCAAAGCTTCTGAAAAGCCATATTGCCTTACAGCTTCAATGAAACTGACCGCCTTTGCCCCAATATTGGCAACTGCAGTTGAATGACCTTTTCCTCCACTCCCCATTGCTTTGGCAAAACTTGAAACAGCCTTTCCTACCGAGGAAGGAGTAAAGCCACTTCTAACCATATTTGTTACAGCCCTTTTAGAATCTGACCATAGATAGCCTGTCGGAGGAGTATAACCTTTAGACGTCCCCATTTACTTCCCCTCCCCTATTCTTGCCCAGAGTTTATCATCCATTTTCTTTTTATTCACATAAAAGTCTCTCAATTTATCAAAAGTTGTTTTTCCGGCTTCAGAAAATAAAACAATTTCTTTCAGTGAAATATCACTTACCTTAATATTTTTGAATTCTTCAAAAATTCGTGGTTGATATTGGGGAAACAGTTTATAAAGTTGAACTAAAACCCATAAATGAGCCTTGTCTTGACTAAATTTAGAGATAGCTCCTTTAACAATTGCACTTCGCGTAACTTCATCCATCTCCTTCAGTTCTTCTATCTTTTTCTTTCTAATTACTTCCGAAACAGACGTGTTGCAAATTTGATTAATGAATTTCCGTTCCTCTTGATTTAAGTTGATTGAAGAAAGTTTTTTATCTGTAACGGAATCACGAGCCAAATAAAAATATTGAGTCAAATCAAACTCTGATAGATTCGTTGGCTCTACCGCAATCCATCTTTTAACTCTTTCGCTAAACCATCCACTATTTTTTCCATCTTGGCTTGCTTTAGTATCATCATCTTCATCCAAGCTTTGATTTAATATCTTATTTTCGATTTCAGCTAAAGGCTTCGGATATCCATTATGTTCAAATTGCCATTTATATAATTCTCTAAATAAATCTTTGTCCATGTATTCAAGAACCATAAGTTTGGCTAAAACAGCTAAGTTTAATTCTATCCCTTGTATCTCAGCAAGACGCTTCCTAATGTAAAAGGTATTTAAAAACCTCTTTGTTTGCCGGGGATTTCCCTTAAGCGTGGCTGCAACGACATGGCCAATGCTGTTGAATATATTTATTTGTTCTTCAAAATCTGATTGGCTATAACCAGGTTTATAAACTTCACCATTTGTATTTGATAGTTCGCCAATAATGTCTATAATTTCTTTTCCAGTTATAATTTCACCCTTTACAAAAATACCCTTTTCTTTCAACTTGCTGATTAGCTGGTTCAATATTTCCTCACTTAAGTACATTTCACTTATTAATAAAAGCATATAATTCTTTATATCCATCTCTGCCAACTCAGGAATTCTAATAGGCAACTGAACTATCTTTTCTATGTAATCTACTGATACATCTATATCCACGTCATCCAGCTGGGGATATTTTCTTTTAATAGAATAGGTGATAATGTTTTCATCCATTGCAATAATAAAAGTTGTCTTCTCAACTGCCAAAAATAGTTTTATTGCTTCCAGCGTCTCAATAATCCTATCTGGATTGCATCTGTCTAAATCATCAATCATGATGATTAAGTTATCAATTTTTGATTCACGAATAATGTTAGCGAAATCCTCTCTAAATCTTCTGATATTTTCGATGATATTTTCTTGCTGTTGCAGCCTGATGTACTCGCTCTTTAAGTTTGATAAATTATTCAATTGTTCTCCTATTTCCTTTTCTGTATCAAAATTTTCGGGGTTGAAGCTACTAAAAAACATTGGAAAAGGATTCCCAGTAAGTAAACTAATTGATAACGGAATACCCTTTTTTAAGGCTGTACTCCCCACTCTTATCCAATCTACTCTTTTAATGAGATTTTTTATCTTCCCACCCAAATTCCCAAAAAAAGTTGAATTCTCCTGAAGGCTTTGTAAAATGGCTTCCATTAAAGCTGTTTTTGCATCATCGTATCCTTCAAACATCCAAGCATTTACTGTTACAACAGCAATCTTCTTTCCATTTTGTTTTTTTGCCGTTTGTTCAATTAAATGCAGTAAAGTGGATTTGCCGCTTCCCCAATTGCCAAATAAGCCTATTGTCAGAGGGTTCATTCGTTCACTGGTAGCAACTTCGCAAATAAGATTAGCATAGGGTTCATAAGCCAGCATATCTATCTTTGAAGCGTCATCAGCCCACATAATTCCATCCCCTCTCGGCTTTGTATTATTGTCTACAATTGTACAATTATTTGTAAAAGAACGATAAGAGAACTTCATCTATAGAACAAAACAAATGTTCCCCTTAGTTATTTATTGTATTATAAAATAGATTCACTTTTCAAACATTATTAAATAAAAAACTTTATAATTACTTAAGCTCATTTCCCGTTTTGTAAAATTATCCTATAAATAGAATAATCTAAAATTCCAAAATATACTACAGTCAAAATTATATAATAACAAACATTTGTAATCGGTTTCAGAAAATTCTCACTTAAAATACGAGGACAACGGCTTTGAAGCTCCGTTGTCCTTACTAAATAATACTTTTTGCTTTATATCCCCTCTTGATGATGCTCCCACATTTTCCTCTTATCTTCATCAAAATAATAAATATAATTTGCGAACGCTAAAATCATTTTCTCAAATATGTCTGCCAGCCGATTAACTGTTTCCTCCACATCGCCATGATGTTTGAACTCTAACACTATCGAGTTATCCCTGAACGCCACATCTTTTCCAATTTTCTCCCTTACAATGTCCTCTTTTTCTTAATCGCATTGTATATTAGGCTGTTGTTTTCTGAAAAACGCAGTTCTACAAAAGCCATGTTTCTCCTATCACTGATGGAAACAAAATAGTTACAATCACTCCGACCAGCTCCGAAGGACAGTACACGAATAGTATCTAAATTTGCTTTTTCACGATGGAAAGGAAGAAAAAAGATTATTGGAATAAAAAATTCTCCCGCAATAAAGAACGTGATGCTGAAGTAAATAACTATTACAAACAAAATGGCTGGCATATAAAAAGGGTTTGGGAGCATGAGGTAAAACAGGATTTAAACAAAGTTGTTGATGAACTTGCTGATTTTATTGAGCAAATAAAAAATCAAAACAAAAAGCTTTGAACTATAGGCATTCAAAATCTTTTTTTTTTTAAAACGATATATCTATAACCAAAGCTTTTGAGAAAGCCAATCTACTGGCTATTAGTTAGGCTAAAATCAAAAGAGATTTGATCTTCCCTTACAGCGTTTTCTTCTTTAGTATCTTTCTTTATTTTTTGTTTGGAACGGGAAGTTTTTTTGCTCTTTTTTGTACCTGTTGATAACATCTGATTTAATTCATCTTCCCACTTCGCAGGTTCTGTATCGTATCGTATCCCCGCAAATGTTTTTAGAATGGCTTCAATTATTATTTTTGCTCCATGCGGAGGAACAGCCATGCCAATTTGTTTGCGTACGCTTTCCTTTCCTCCGAAAAACTTATACCAATCAGGGAATGTTTGGAGCCTTGCCCTTTCACGATTCGTTAACGCCCTTGGCTCCCTATAATGGTACATGTGCGTTCCACCGCCGCCGGAACCTGTAACAGTATAAGCTGGCAAATCGGGATGAAGCCGTCTGTATATATTTGATAATTTAGCGCCTTTTACGTTCAGCCTCAAATGCGGTGGAATCCCTTCATACCAGGCATTTTCTCCAGGCGGAATGTGCTCCAACATCTCAATAACTTTTGGGTGATGTTTTGTAAACTCATGATTAAAAGCATCCTCTGGAATAGGCGGTTCTTCCAACGCCTGGCGTGAAGTAACCCACTTTGATGGGTCGTCTTTAAACGGGGCTTGGGGAACTTCAAATCTTAATCCCAAATCTTTGCGAATCCCAACAATAATAATACGACGTCTCGCTTGGGGGACACCGTACTCTTCAAATTTGTAAAGATGGGGGGTTATATTGTATCCAGCTTCCTCCATTTCCTTAAGAATCTTGATAAATGCCTGCCCCTCATTGGCGCTTTCAAGCCCGCCTACGTTTTCCGCAATAAACCACTTTGGCTGATGGTATTTTAAAACTTTAATCCCGTATGAATAGAGCGGACCATACTCCCCCTCTAATCCCTTTGACTCCCCAACAATGCTATAATCATTGCAAGGAAAGCCAAAGGCAAAAGCATCGATTTCTTCAAGTTTAGTGATGTCTAATTTGCGGACATCTTCACATATAACGGTCTCTGGTCTATCAGGACATATATTGTACCGAAAAGTTTCGCAAGAGTCCCTATCATAATCGCTTGCCCAGGCATGCTCAACTTTGTACACTTCTCCGTCCTTCTCTACTACAGCTAATTTTGCTCCCAGAGAAAGGCCTCCAGGCCCGCAAAATAATTCTCCTTTTTTAAAAATCATATTGGGACAACTCCATTGTTCGTACTTTATTCGATATTTTTTATTATATAATACTCGCAAATCTTTGAAAACAAACAAGTCTTTCCCAAAAAAAAGACCCCCTGAGGAGTCTCTTCTACAGGGAATCAATATGTGAAATCATAATTCGGGAATTTAATGTAAATATCCCCCTTAATATATTATGGTCAATTGGTCTTGCCAAGTAGCGCTGAAGCAGTCGCATTAAATTCCGAGCTGTTATTACACATCCATTTACCTCTGTTCTTTGAGCAATGTCTTGTATTTGTGAGTCAATGTTGCTTCCAAATCCATCTGCGACATACATAAAGAATTGAACATTGCCATATCGAGATTGATAAGTTGGTATATAGTTATTAATCATGCGATTTCTATGGTCATTAGTTATGCTGTAATTTCGATATGCTTTGGTGTCAATTACCCCTGAATAATTTAACGGTGATTCAGCAAATACATCAGGATTTAATGGATTATTTCCGACATGAGCTGCCCGAAAGCCTAACTGCTCAAAAATACCTTTAGTTGCAATCTCAAACTCCGTAGCGAGTTCTGTTCCACTTATAGCCATATTCAAATAACTTGCTTCAAACATGCTGAAAGTATCTGGACGGAAACCATCCAATGCTTCTTCCACTTGACGAACTGTATAACCTGTAAAGTTTGAAATTTCTTGGATTAAAGAAGATGTAATGTTAGTAATTGGTCTTGTTCCAGCAATATGCAATAATTCACTTCTTATTCGTCTTTCTCGATATACTGCATCAGTTATAGTTTGGCCACCAAAATTTCTATTATCTCTATTTTGTCCTGGAGCCAAACCGAAATGTCTTTGAAAGTTTTCAATGCCAAACGGGTGATTTGGATTAAATGGACGTATACTTGTCCCATCGTTTAATATAGCTTCTACATCATTAAATCTTTCTTGATGTATAAAGATATTGCCGCTTGTATCCCTTGAGATGAGCTGTGTATACTCTAAATAGTTAATAAAAGTGTTCGCAATATCCTCTAAATATGATAGAGTCTGTTCTCTTGAACGTACACCTGTCGTACTGCTTGCGTACAATTCTTCAAAATTAGACGGCAAAACTGCATCTCCATAAGAACGATAGCTAAGGATTCGCTGTACAACATGTTCAAAACACTGCCTTGTCTCATTCTCCCCTTCTGTTATTACAAAACGGGCTATTTCTTCTTTTGACAGCCGTTGAATGCGGCTATCTGCGAGCAACCTTAATAAAAATCGAAAAGGTCTAACTCGAAAGCGCGGGTGAATTCTTACCCTGCTTCTGAGTGAATATGGAGACGGATACTGTAATTTCATCAGCTGGTTTGTAATTATGGGGACAGGAGGCTGTCCATCTAATAAAGCTTCTCCGGCCAGCGTTGTCCGCACTATATTAGTATTCGTTTCTATAAATATGAGGCCTAAATTATATAGCCAGGATTCGTAGGTTCTTGCCCCTCCTGCTCTTCTATCGCGCCTTTGGCCAGGTCTTTTAATGCCATAGCGTTCTAATTCTTCTTCAAAATTTAATTGGCGTGATATGTCTTGATTCCAAACCTCTCCTAAATTTTGCAAAACAAAAAGCGACAATATATCCACAACTGGATAGAGCTTGCGCTTGTTGCGCGGAAGGTGCCAATTGTTAATCATGCCCATTTCCCCCAAAAACTTCATCAAAAATCATAATTTGACAAAATATTCCTATGAAACATATACTATAGTCAAAATTATAGCATATATTTACATTAATTTTTATATATGGTTATACTAAACCTGTTAAAAAGCTACGTCACGAACTCTGTAGAAAGTCTAAAGGGTTACTAATAAATTTATCCTTACCAAACGCAACCTTATAATTTTTGGGAATTAAAATGGGATTTATGTTGAGTTCCTCCAACATTCGTATATACTTACTAAATAGATATTTACTATATTTTGGTTTTAAAATTCCTTTAGAGTCCTTTACCATTAGCCTCTTGACACCATGTATACCGTGCTTCGAGACGTCACATAGAAAATTCCTTAATTTCTTTTTATCCCTATCCTTAAAATTGCTCTCCTCAATAATTTTTGTCGCAGTGTTAATTTTATAGTAATTTCCCTTGAAAAATATTGGACAAATATTCCCCTTCATATATTTAGTCCAAAACTCATTATTCATGTAACTTTCTAAACATTTTTCCAACCCGTACGTCTTTTTCATGTAATTTAAATGACGATTAAGAAGACAAACTTCAAAACGAAGAACATTTTCTTCAGAAGGTCTTATATCTTCACCTTTGGCTTTGCGTTCCGCTTCTTTATCATAGCAAATTATCTTTACAGACTCTGAATTAAAATATATAGATGTTTCATACAAGTCATACTTCCTTTTGAAACCATATTTTTCCGCTGTTTTCTTATAAAGCTTAAGCAATAATTCTCTGTGTTCTTTAAGAGGGACCACCGCATCAAATCGGAAATCTAATCGGATAAGGGTCAATGACTTATCGTTAGGGTCGAATATAAAATACAGATAATAATTGATTTTTCTTTGGATATCCTTCAAATCTTTTTCCTGTATATTGCTTTTTTCTAAAAGCTTTATGAAATCAATATGCACAAACATCCACCAATATAAACCATTTTTTCTGAAAGTAGTAGTAATGCCTTTAAAAAAAGAATCTATTTCATTTGGAAGCAAGGAAATATCTTTGCCAAATTTTCTACATAAAGCACTAACTTCGCTATCTTCCAACTGTTGTTCAAGAGAGAAGAAAAAGTAAATCATTTAAACAGCGTCAATCGCACGAACCTTTCTTTTTGAGCGGATTATTAAAATGCCCTTCCTGTGGACAAGGGATGGTGCCAAGTATTACGACTTATACCCATAAAGATGGCACAAAAAGACGACATCGTTACTATGTCTGCGGCTCTTTTCATAACAAAGGCTCTGTTGCTTGCAAAGCCAACTCCATCAAAGCAAATGAAGCCGAGGAGATTGTGTTTCAACTGATAGAACAATTTTTACAAAACAACGACCTTTTCAATCAAAAAATTCTCAGCATTAATCGAACGGCCGAAGAAAATCAAGATACATTGCTTTATGAGTTAGATAAACTAAATGGCAGGCTTCAAGAATTGACAGAACTACAAGAAAAATACTTTAATGCATTTGAAAAGAACCTTTTCCCTATTTCTATGCTACAGGAACGGCTTGATATTATCACAAAGGAGAAAGCAGCTATCGAACAAAAAATATATGAAATGCAGAATGGGCTACAGCAAGCGGAAACAAAAAAATTTCTCCTGAACCAGTCAGAGAGCTGCTTGCAAAATTTGTTGACGTTTATAAAGTAGCGACAAGGGAACAGAAAAAGCATCTTCTACACCTATTAATTAAGAAGATTACTCTTGTCCCCCTGTCAGATAGGAAACGAATTGTTGACAAGGTAGAATTAGAATTTGATTTTCGCGATATACACAAATCAAAATCATTTATACTTATCCACCATCTGTACAACAATCAAGAAACAGAACATGATTTATCCACAGATAATATGAATGAGAACTATCTTCCTCCATATCTCCAAAAATTTTTGCCTCTACTTATGATACGGTTCATCCACAAACAGAGAAAATACTACTTTATTTAAAAGTTAATCCTGAAACAGTTACACTCGAACCTGGATTTAGTCGTGATGTTAGGAATATTGGACATTTCGGAACGGGTGATTTAGAAGTTACAATTTCTAATGATGAAGATATTGAAAAAGCTAAACGGCTAATTAACATCTCTTATGATGTAAGCTGAGAAATATGATAATAGTTAATAGGAACTCACCAGAACAAATATTACATTTCATCATTCGACTATCTAATGGAACAGAGCTGTCATCCTTCGTATTGACAGCTCCATTATAACGCTAAGTTAATTCATTAGAAATTCAATAAAATTTCTAAAGTTATGAATGATTTTCGAATTTTTATTAAGTTTTCTTCCTAACTATTTCGGTTAATTCCTTAAAACAATGCCAACTATCAATTCTCGTTATATCTGAGTTAGTTTTTCCAAAATGTTTTTTATATGCTCTGCTACACTATCTGGGTTACTGTTAAATTTGAATTTTTGTTCTGAATGGAATCTCCCATTCTTTACTTCTCCTGCGATTCCTTTACTTTTGCAGTGTTCTACTACATCAAAATTTGGTTGAATTCCTCGTTGGAATATTTCAATTCGCCAGCCCTTATGATCAAGTACCGCATCAATAGCAAGCTTCGCATCATTAGATAGGACAACATCTATCACCGCTATATCAAATAATTGATTTAAGTCACGATGTTCCCACTTTTTCAGTTTAAGATTATTCACTTCATTTGGTAATAATCCGTTTACCTCTTTTACTTTGCTACGTAGGGTATCACGATATGTTTTTATCTTTTTGACCAGATCAACTAATTCTTCATCATGATCTGAAACAAATTCCAAAAACTTATCATCCATCTTCGTTCCCTCCTTTAATTTTTCCATATTTACAATTAAATCAGTCAACAATTGCATATATCGAAAGTCGGCTCGGTCAATAATATTTCCTAAATGAGATCTTAAAGTTTGAAAAAATTTCTCATATGTAATGACCTGAAATCCAAAAAGATTTTCCGTTGTTGGAGTGTGTAAACAAAGGACAATTGGCAAAACTTTTTGCTGAGGAAATTGCTTCTCTACAAAGCGAAAATATCCATCTAAATCGTTATATAAATTCGCATACACTTTATTTTCGATTAGCACTACATAGTCATCGTTTTTTAAAAGAATATCAATAAATGTCCCTTTATCTGTCCGAACCTCTCTTTCCACTTCCCATACTTCATCTATGTTTTCAATTTCAGGGTGGGTTGCATGAAGTAAAGCCTGAATGCAGGTATCCTTTAATTCATGTGGCTTAAAGGGATCAAAGAAAAAAGCAAGTACATTAGACACTACATTTTCGTAATGAGGATACCCACAAATATCAAAGTATGTTTCTCGTTCTTGAATATTTGATTCTTTTATTCGAGAAAATTCCCTCAGTAGCTGTGTATACATAACCTTCAACTCCTTTCAACTATCAACTTTTATATGGTAAAATCCATCTTTTCTTTCCTATGGGATTCCATGTGTACCTATTAATTTCAACCCCAACTATTTTTCCTTCAGAAACATCAAGATGACACTCTTGTTCATAATAATTAGTTGGTTTAACGCCTTTAACAAACAAAATATCTATGTATTCCTCTGAATCCACTACCAAAAACTCATTATTAACAACAGATGGAAGTTCTATTGAATGTCTATTTTTATATTGGGATTTTTCTACACGAAACCCCAACCAATTTCCAGATTGATCGTGCATTAAGTATCCATTTATATTTGTAATTGTGCTAACAGATTGAATAAATGTAGGATCGGTCAGATAAATGTAGATTAAATAATCTTCTTCTATTGATATTTTCATAATATCCTCCGAATAAATGTTAATATATAACATATATTCTACTCTATTTTCTTTCCGAGAGGGCGAGAACAATTGGACATTTGTTTGTTAACAGAAAATATAAATGAAAATTCTGGAGGCATTATTGATATTCTTGAAGAAGAATCTGTTGCAGTATATGTATTCTTATACAATGAATTCTTAAAAGGTGATGTTACTTTAAACCCTGTCTCTCAATTTATGTACCGCTCGTTTTATAGGCTTGATAATGCAGGATTGACATCTGAATTTAAGACTGCCTATTTTGAATTAATGCAACAATATCGAAATAAAGATAATATTAATCCTAAAGAAATTATCGAAGAATTATATAAATATAAAAGACGAAAAGGTAATCATAGTATTCAATTTTCTTTTACAACAAACTGATAAATATGATTGATCCAACATACCCCATTTATGATTCTGAAGTAGCGAGAGTATTCCAATTCTCAACCTATCATTTAAAAGATAATGCGAAGAAAATTGCTCGCTATCTGGACCAACAAAACACGATTGTTCAGACGTATAACAAAATTATAGAGGAAAATCTATTAGCTCAATCACTTGCTGTATTCCATAACAAATATAAAAAATACAACTTACCTCTAATCAAAAAACTTGATTTTATTTTTTGGTCGTACGGCAAGTTACTAAAATCCAGGTCATAACTTAGCGTGTTAAGACCCTAACTCAATTGAACTACTTGGAATAATTACACCTATACAGTTCAATTCCTAACTTTTTCACATACAACATGACGTAAGAACGCTATTTAGATTTTCTTGGAGATGGAGGCTACTATGAACTTAATTCAAGAAAAACAGAAGGAAATCATCAGTGTTATTGAATCCTACCGCAATTGCCAAGTTGTTGTCAGCAATGAAGAAAAACAAATTTTTAATGTAGTTAGCACAACTGGACTCACTTGGAAAGAACGATCAAATAAATGGGGGAAAATTTTTATTGGAGAGCATCGTCTAAGAATTGACTTAGATTATCCTGTTAATTTATTTACTGTAGAAGAGCTGAGAAAATTCACTCAACTTCCTTTAAAAAAGGAGCTTTCGAATAAGAATAGTTATTCACATATCAATCCAACTGTCGGGGATATAAAGCATGATGTAGTCCGTATTATTCTTTATGAAGACAAGCTACCGCAGTATGACTTTACATCGCCATCGTTTCGGGCAATGCTCCAGAAAATTATCAATGCGAATGTGCTATGACTATGTATGTGCTTTTCTTGCAATCGCAAGTTGAAGCACATTTTTTTGTTGAATAAAGTTATAGTTGTAACTGTTTCAGTTTCTCTAATCTTGCTAATTGGCTTTTTTTCCGCTCACCTAACTCTTTCAATCTATCCTGTAAATGATTTTCAATTGATATTATAATATCATCTATATCAAATTGATTTACATCTTGAAACTTTGATATGGTACGTTCTAACGTAGATCCATCTCCCTGTCTCCACTCCCAAATCACGTAGAAAACTTTTAAAGTTCCATCTTCAAGAAGGTACAATTCTCTATCCTCAGTTTTACAATACCATCCAAGGTTTTTATCTACACAATTGATTTTATCAAGTAAAATACCTTTGATTAATTTACCTTCACTATCAAGATAATATTTTCCGTTCCCCTTTTCTATTTTTTCGTACTTTATTCCTTTTCTCACAATATTAATTACCGTATCTAAATAGTTTCTTTCCAATAAATTTATCTCCTTCTGATTTTGATTTACTTCATTTTCAATTTTCAGAACATCTTCTGTTACTTCTAATAATTCATTAATCATTTTTATACCTCCAATAATGTTACATTCATAATGATTGGGACTTCATATTGAATTGCTATTTTATTGATGTTCTTTAAATAAATCCGCTCGCTGATTCGCTCAATTTTACTATGTTGAATTGGCAGTTCTTGCTCATCTATAAGAATAGCAACCTTTGAATTCATTTTTTTATAAGAAGAAATCTTCTCTTCTACTACTTCAGCATCAATATAAGTGCATGTTTCAACTTGAATGGTTGTTAAAATCGGGTATAAACTTGCTTGATATTCTTGAAAAGTACGATGGGAGGAAGAGATTTTGTTGATAATATCGGGAAGATATGGGGATTGATCTCTGTATCGTTTATAATCATGCCTTGCAAGAATCTGTTGTAAAAGGGTATTTTCTGTATCATGGTTTGTAAAATATAAGACTGTGTATCCATTTGAAGCCAAATGTTCAGCCATAAATGACAAGAACGGGTTTCGTTCATCACTCATTCTACCAATCAGGCAATACAGTTGAGGCGAAATCCCTCCGCCAAGAGCAACATCTAAGTTAGACAATCCTGTTGATACTTTTTGCTCGTATTGGGTAATTGTTTCATCAATAAAATCCTTTTCGAAGTAATGCCATAATGAAGATGAAGCTTTTTCTTTATTGCTGTTGTGATCCACAGTCTGGATGTTAATAGCTTGATCCATTGTTTATCTCCTTTCAATAATAAAGATTTATTACTAAAACTATTAAACTATATTGTCAACGCTCTTTAAAGGGAAAATCAGTTCTACCTTGTGTGACACTTCTGATTAATGTTTCAGTAATGGAAAACATCGTTCAGAATACATTCTGAACGATGTTTATCCCCTAATTAAATGGTTAATAAGTAGAATTGAAAGAAATCCATAGTTTTGAATTCAAATGAAACCAATCTAAAAGCCTCTTTGCTGAATCTTGTGCTATATGTACATCATCTTGTAACTCTTCATAGAACTTATGTGGGTTAATTTTAGGAACCTCAATTCGAATAACTACTGCACTTTTACCTGCTCTTTGAATTGTCATTCCCTCTTCGATATGACTCCCAAAGTGACTAATAAATGCCTCAGCTTTATCTCCTAATTTTTCAAACTGCAAATCTACAAATCCATGTACAAATTTATGATAGATAATAACATTGGAAGGTAATGCTTTCTTTCCCAATCCGATAAACGTAGAAGCAGGTCCTTTTTCACCAGGTTGGGGCATTGGAATATCTGGATAACGGATTGAAATATCTTCCCAATACCTCTTCCAAAATTGGGTGATCCCTTGATTTACTTCATTTGGCTGATATTCTGAGGAAGATGAATCTGTTTTTAGATGGGTATTTTGATATTTTTCAATCGCCTTCTTCAAAACATTTATTTTGTAGTTGGCTCGTTCACCCATTTGGTCTTGTGTTTCAAAATGTGCTATTACTCTTTCAAACGAAAGATAAAAATCAAACTTATTATTTGGTTTTATCATTTGAATATATGCTTCTGGTGCAAATAGAATCGTATAGAATTCAACACATTTCCCACGTCTTATATATTCGATTCCTCGATTTTTATAGTCATCTGCTTGGTTGGGTTGAAACTGAGCGTTAATTTTATTTTCGATTAAAAATAACACTTCACCCTTGGATCCTTCAAATGCAATTTCGAGATCAGATTCCCGTTCTAACTCGAAGACTGAGTGTTCTGTACGCAGTATCTTTATTATGTCGCTATCTAAGCCTACTGTATTTTCAATAAACCATTTTCGAAATGGTTCAGATGAATAGAATTCTTCCAAAAATAGAAGGTCAATATGTAGCTCCCTTACAGAATAAGTTAATACTGTTTCCATACTACTCCACTCCCCCTTATGGCGTTTACGTTTATTCATTAAACCAACTTAATTGTTATTTAATTTCATATTACCACTTTGCCGTTAGAATACCGATATAGAAGACAAAACCGAGTTTTTTTAAAAGTCGTAAAGCTCGTTTACTTGAATAAGAGATTGAATATCAATTAGATTTGCTCTTATTCAAAAAGTCGTATTTTCTTTATTCTATATATAAGGGAGAGTAATAATTTATACGACTTTTTATACTATCCATCTGATATTATTGTTAATTGCTATGATATTGCATATCCACTTAATGTAATGCAAGCACCAGAAACGCCTTGATATATTGGATAATCTATATTAAGATACTGAAAATATTTGAAATCACTCTCCTTTTTGAAAAAAGTTAAATATTCACTTGATCCATTAGATAAATCATAAGAGCATTACATAATAACCTGCAGTAAATGTAATTATATGAACTTTTAATCTATGCAAAACAGATTGGATAAACTTTTTGAGGCTGGGACATAACTCAAATTTTTTGAGAAAAAGCAAAAAATGATTATTGAATTTATGATAATTTAAAGTGAATATATTAATATAACGCAAAAAAATGTTAGACCAAACTCTCAAAAGGTCTAACATTTTTTCTTTTGTCCCAGCCTCCACACAAATAATATTAGCCGTTATACAGGTAGAAATCTGCCATTCCTTCTTGCCGTATTCGATAACTATCTTCCGTCTCCCATGGTTCTTCTTCCAAAAGGTCCTCCCCCAATCTATTGGGCGAATAATCCAATCTTGTTAAAATTGCAGATTGAATGCCTTTTGTACCTTTTTCTTCCTGTTCACTTATAACATTTATATCTTTTCCACCATATAGGTAAGGACTAAAGAACAAAATGAACCGCTCAAATATCTCAGCGATTTGTTCAAATGTTTCTTCATAGGTTCGCAATGGTTGAAAATAAACTCCGATTTTCCGATTTTCAAATATGACTTGAGAGTGTACTTTTTGTCGAATGGTTTGCTCCATATTTTTAAATCTCTCATATTCTTTTCCTCTTGAGGAATCGAAATATAGTTCAACAAATGCCAATGATTTTGCATTATTTGCCGAACAGCGATAAGAGATGTTGCTTCGACCAGATCCAACTGTAAGCACGTGATCGTGGAGGTTCGTTTTTTTCCGATAATGAAAGTTTAAAAAGTACGGCATTCTCTTTTGCAATACTTCTAATAGTGCCTTCTTTACATCATCTGGTCGGGAGAAATCGCAAGTTGGAGGTTCAATCGCCACACTTCCGCAATGCATTGGATGTAAATTAATCAGTTTATATTCCACCTGTAATAGATTATCTATGTCATTTAGAACACGCATCTTGTGATATACGTCAAGCTTATACAATTTATTTAGACTATGCAGTTCTTTCAAGGCTTCATCAGAAATAGTGAGTGCGTAGAAGTCGATATACTGTTTATTGTGTTTTGCCATCCAATCTTCTAACTCTTGCAATAACATTTTGTCGAAAGAACGAGCCACCCAAATAATGACCGATTCGGGGTATCTATTCATCATGTTTTGTATTCGATCCAAATATTTTGTATTGGCTTTAGTCAATTGAATCTCCATGTAAACGCCCAGTTTACGTATACGGTTTACTGCTGATAAATCAATATTGCTATTTGCATGACGCTGTTCTAATACAATATTTGATAGTTCAAAATTTAATAGCTCCTTCCAACCTTTGTAATGGTCTTTTAAGTAAATGGCGAAAAGGGCTTCCTTGTTACTACCTTTTTTACTCATTTCTACATTCCTCCTATTATCGGTTAATATTTTTGTCATTTATTTTTTACAAAGAAAAAGCACCTACCATTTCTTCTCTGGTAAGTGCTGATTTTTTTCCGTATATACTTTTCGAAAGTGATAAATAATCGTCTCATTTCCCATACAACCCTTTCATTTTTATCAGATTATAAAAGAGAATGTTTGTTCTTGTCAAACCAATTTGGTCGTTATATAACATGTATGTATTATATACATATGTTATCCATAAACCTTATATATTTTTTGCAATAGTTCTTGGCGTTATTGTCCTAACCGTATATAAACATGATATTGAAACTGTATTTACTTTATACATATACGATATGTACAACGGAAAACCATTTCTGGCTCCGTTGGTGGTGAATCACGATTCTTTCAATTCGACAATTAATTCACCAATTCTCTTCAAGGCATCTAACAACTGTTCAACTGATGTTGCATCTGCCTCTAATACCTCTTGTAAAATATCTAATAAAACTTCTTTTTGATCTGCACTTAATAGTTTTCCTTCAAACTCGATTTCGTTTGTGAAGAACATTTCTTCCAATGAAAGTGGTTCATTTGTATCCTTTGCATCTAATCCAAGCAGAACATTTACATCTACATCAAGACCTTCCGCTATGTGTTGAAGCACCGAGAATGTAGGTCTCTTTCGTTCACCACGTTCGAGCCTATTCAAATACGAAGGGGTTACGTTACTGCGTTCTGCTAATTGTTTCAATGAATAACCTTTGGATATGCGAAGATTTTTCAACAACTTAGCAAAATCATCATTCATCTGTTTTCTACCTTTTCCCATTTTCATCTACTCCTTATTTACGTTTTCCATTATGGAAACCCTTTTTTGTTGATCAAGATAGATCTTTATATCATAGATAAAAATAGCAATTTGATAACGTAATATTTTAAAAAATTCATTAAAGTTTTACTGGTAACTACTTGTTGATGAAATACATTTATAGCTCAAACTAATATATAAAAAACATACTAAGATTAGTAGTACAAACCAAGGCCAAGGTTTGTGCTACTAATCTTAGTATGTTTTTATTATGATTTCTTCATTTTCCCAAACTGATAATTAATCAACTTTAACAGCTGTTCCGCAAAATCATCAATCATATAGCCATCAATTACCCCTTCTTCATACAGCTCATAAGATTCATCACGCAATGCGACAATTTTCTCCTTCGCCTGATTCAGCAATTTCATCTTCATCTTATGATTACGTTCAACAATAGCGCACGTTATTTTTCTCACAATATACAGCGCCGATTGTCGCAACGGCATTGCTTGAGCCTCTTCTAAATTTTCAGTATCGCAATAGACCTCGAATAATAGATCAGTGGCTCGCTCATACATCACATTCGTTTTGAAGTTCGGCGCATGCATTTATGATGCCTCCCCTGACATTGCTGATTCAATGTGTTTCGCCAATCCAATTAACATTTTTAACACTTCTTTTGCTTCACCGTCTACAGCATGGTATTCATCCTGACTAATATAGTCGAGTATTCTTGCAATATCGAGGTAGCATTGGCATTCACAAAGGCTACCGATCGCACTGTTTAAACGGTCGAATTGCTTTCCATAATAGAAGTTTCCCACTCCTTCGGCTAAATTCCCACATACCGATACAGACGCTCGTCTTAACTGATCTGATAAATTAGTCTTTTCATAGGATGGAAACTTGTCTATTATTCTATAAAGCTTCTTATTGAGCAAAATTGCTTTACAATAAACGTCTAATTTGCGGAAATCTCCTATACTTTGTTTTTTCAATGTCATAAATATGGCTCCTTTCATTTATGCGTCTTGGAAATAATAATGGCTTGAATGATACGTCAATGGCACTGGCTTCATTTGCACTAAGCTTTTGCTCATAACGGTTAAATTCATCGTATAAGGGGTAAGCGATGCTGGCGTCTGCTCAAAGGTTATGAGGTTATCTACTACATTTTCAATGCCCACTTCTGTGAGAAAGCCTTCTTGCAATGCATAATAGTCTTTTATCGAAAGAGTAACGTTAGATAAAATTGGTACGTTGTGACTGCGTTATTTCTTTTAGCTCTTTAAAATGACTTCGATAATATTCATTATTTAAGAGTTCCAATGGACGAAGTTGTCTTTCATAGAGAAGAACGACAATTTTTCCAACATTTCAATTGTTGAAATTGTCTGAGATTGGATGTTTCTATGAAATGCTAATTTTCTATAATAAGTTTATGAGAAATAGTGTTTACATGTTGCTGTAAGCTGATTTGGGGAAGATTCCAATATATGAAGAATACTTGGAATCCTTGAGGTTGTATCTCGGATGAATTTATAATCAAAGAGCAAAAGGAGTTTGTTTTGGATGTTTTGAATTGTATTGTAAAAACTATAATAAATGATTTGATAGCCTGCACGTATAAATTCTTCAATGTAATGAGTGAACAGTGTATGGCTAAGTTCATTATTTCACTTCAACAAAGAGTATTGCGACCCAAACTTCTCTCGGCAATTCATTGGAAATATTGATACCTTGTTCAAATAGAATGTCACAATACAAGCCCCAATCTACCATAATCACTTGTTGAAATTTTGAAACGCCAAGCGGTGCTACATATTTTCTTAACCGCTCCACAAATGGTTTTTTACTACGAAATTTAATCAATGATGCTTGATGTAGCATAATAATTTCTCCGTAATTATATTTATTTAGACGCTTCGGAAATAATTATATTTTGCAAAATACTGCAAATGCATTTGTTCTGAAGCACTTCCAAAGCGATTTTTCAACACCTGTAAAGTTATTTCACGTGGCTCTTTTAATTTGAAACTTTCGATAATCTCCTTTTTCTTAAAGTCATCTTTTTGGTTGCTAATTTGTGGTAAATTTCTAAACTGCAAGCCCATTAGCACATCCGCCGTATATTCAATCACACCTGATTCTTTAAAACCTTCAAAACTTATAGGTGCGTAATATGCGGAGCGATTAAAGGCTGAAATCAATACAATTGGAATGTTAAACTTTCTGCTGATTTGCTTTAAGCTCGTAACAACTGTATCAATTGTGCTTCTCTCACCAATTGTTGACGTACTTTTAGCATTAATCACTTGCAAATAGTCAACAATAATTATGAAATTCTTCTGATACTTCCCAATTTCATTGATTCGCTCCTCAACTTTTTGAATCGTATCATTTAAGCGCCCTTCATAGATTTCGAAACGATTCGCTATTTTCTTATAATTATTTAAATGGAGTGAAACCGATTCTAAATCCTTTCCTGCGGTAACATCAGTGACAGTCATTGCTTTCCTTGGATTTTCTAAAAAGCTTAAGCGCGAAATACTACGTGCAATTAGTTCATTGCGACTCATTTCAAATGAAAAATAATACACAGGTGTACCAGCCTCTGCAATTTGATCTGCAATTTGATGAATAAATGCTGTTTTGCCAAGTGATGTAGGACCGCCAAGAACATATAGTCCTGGGAAGAACCCCCCACCTAATATAGTATCGAAGCGTTCCATTCCAGTAGAGATAGGTAGAAATTCATTATCTTCTATCATTGAATAGAAATCGTCTAAATAATTTAATAAAAAATCGCCACGTTTAGCATTTAACAGCCTGTCCACACCTTTTCGAATGAATAGAGTAAATGCTTCTTTATCAGCAACAAAATATTCGTTAGCATCCTTATACCCGTCTGGCAATTCAAGAACATCGTATTCAATGTTCGTTTTATTAATATTTTTGATTAATTGTTCACCTGCAGTATCATTATCTGGAATAATGATAAAATACGTTGCTTCTAACTGTTCTTGATGCATTTCAATAAGTTTTTTTAGACGATTTACATTATTAACACCATTCAATGCAATTGCTGGATAACCAATATCTTCAATAGATAGTGCATCAAAATAACCTTCTACAATGAAGATTACCTCACGTGATATACCATCCATTAAATAGCGTTCATTTAAAAGTTCAATAGTTCTTCCTTTTAAATTGTGTGTTTTTGTCACATCATTATTGACATTACTATCTTCAATACGTGTGATAAAATAGCTGCATTGGCCTCTACTATTCCAAATAGGCAAAAGGCATTTATAGTAATTCAACTTTTCGTAAGGCTGTTCCTGAATATCTGAATGATTTTCTATTACAAAGTAAAAACCTTCTGGGGCATACCCTAATTTATATTGATTAATGATGTTATCTGATAATCCGCGCTTTTTGAAATAATCTGTTTGATTCACATTACGATGTGCTTTTTCAACTAAGTCAGTGAAATCAACATCGTTAAATTGAACTTTTGATTCTACTGATTCCATAATATGTGTTTTTTTCTTCTTTACTGACATATCAGTTTCCTCCCATTCAGTTGTTAAATTTGCTAAATCAATTAATTTTTTAATTGCTTCATTTTTAGATAAGTGTTCATAATGCATTATAAAGTCAATAATTGAACCACTTGGAACACATTGATTGAATGATTTATACAAATTTTTAGTAGTATCAATCGCAAAGTGATGATTCTTATTTTTCCCACAAAATGGACATGGCTTCATGAATTTGGTTTTACCAATAGTTGTTGCGGTAGTTCCTGTAGCTTTTTCAATATACGTTAGTAACGGTACTATTAGTTTTGCACGTTCAATTAAATCGTTACGACTCATGTACATAGCCTCCTACAATTTCTTTGTTACCTGCCAGCTTGAAAAGAGCGACCTTAAAGGAGCTCTTTTTCAACTATTATTATTTATATTATTGAGCAAAATTTGCTTTTACGAACTCTTGATATACCTGGGTTTAACACATCATCCTCCATTTGATAACGTCATATTTTCATTTCTTAACGTCTGTTTTCCATTTCATGATGTCATTAAGCCGAAAAATATATAGCCAAATTTATTGGCTTTTTAGTTCAGATGATAGATAATGTCCCTTCAAATACGGGTGTTCATAATACATTTTGCTATCAAAAAATTGGGTTAAATTATCCGTTTCAATTCTTAAGTCAATCACAAATCCAAAACTTTGCTCCAATCTTCTTGCAATGTTTTGAAATCGTTGCCGTAAGCATTTAAAACCTTGTTGCTTAATTTGTTTAGTTGAAATATTGAGCAATTTGCATAAGGTATAAAGCTTCATGTTCGGTTGGAAAGTGGTTTTGCGAAGTTGCAATTTATAAATTTGAGAAACCTTCAGTGTTAGTAATATTGCATCGCGGTGATAGCGAGGGTTTAATTGAAAGAAGTTTTTATGCAGTAACGTGTACTGCGATGGGTTAAGGTTTTCTATCCAAGAATCAAAGTGAATTTCATAATAGTCCTTACCTACTTTGCGGAATTTAAGAAGTGAGCTATAAATATAGTCTATATTATTTTTTGTTATTATTTGAAATGACAAAGCGGAAAGGACTGCTAAATCGCGTTCAAATCTTTTCTTACTATCATTTCGAACTTGAACTCCTTTGAAACGATAATAATCCTTCAATTCAACTTGAAATATGGCATTCCCGCCTTGCATTCGCCAACGATACAGCAAATAAATGAACAACTGAATTTGTGTCGTACTTAAATTGCTGACTAATTCTTCAGCTGTTTGAAGCTGTTCTGTCAAGGTTAGCGTAATACGATCTTTATTTTCAAATTCATAAACTACACTATGGGTTAATTCATCAATCTCACCACGTTGTAACTTATCGATTCCTTCAATAATACGAAATACGATTCCAGTAATGGGAATTTCCATATACTCTCTCTTAATTGTATTACAATTATTCATTATTTCACCTCCTTGATTTGCACTATCTTATGGATTACAAAACTGCATTACAACAGCTTTTGCATTCTATAGTGTTCGAGTTGACCTTGATTACACTATAGGCAACATTTACAATTCATATTGTATAATGACAATTTTCTACTTTTGTATAATTAATGCTACAAATTTTAGGAGGTTGGATTCATTTATGCTTAATGTGGATGAGATTAGAGATCATTTGGAGAGTTATCTTATATATGATGGCTTTAGCAAAATTCTTCAGTCACTAAAATCAGAAAGTTGTATATTCTATAACAACTTAGATTCAATTAGAAGAGAACTCACAATAAGTAAAGAAAAGTTAAAGAAACGTAAAACAATTGCCGAAATCATCAATGAATTAATGATTGAAAAAGGCATTGAAAAGCCTTCATACATTTATGAAAAAGCTGTCATAAGTCGTGATTACTGGTCAAAGCTAATTTCAAACAAAATAAAAGAGCCCTCTCTCAAGGTGCTCTATAAATTGGCGATTGCTTTTGAATTGACGATTGAAGAAACCAATTCGCTTCTGTCTAATTTCAATCGTGCGTTTTCTACTGATTCAAGTATGTTTGATCAAATAATTGCGTACTTTATTAACGAAAAAATCTATTCTACAGAATTGATTGACCAAATATTAGATGAATTTGAAGAAGAAACTCTATTCTCAATAGCAAACTAACAAAAATAAGACATTTCATAAACGTCGAACATGCTTCGACATAAAATTTATGAAATGTCTTATATTTTTTACAAGTACAAACCCATATGAAACACTATTACCAAGCATTTCCCTTCCTATCTCAATGCATAATAATGGTAAGTTCCTCATAAAATTTTGAGTCAGTTTGGTCAAACAGAGTCAAACACTATATCCATTGAATAATCTCATTAAATCGTATATAAAATAAGCAATAAATTAAATATTGTCCTTTCTGTGGTGCGGGAGAACACATTAAAAACCGCCCCGACTCGCCATCGGGTGTTACTGGCCGTTAGAGGGTGGCGTGCCCGCCTATTGGAGTAAACCAATAGTGTCGAAAGACGTGCGGGCTAATTCCCAGATTAATCACCATTCGTGATTCCCTGTCCTGTTCGGGAGGCGTTGTAAGCGACGTTGGCTGTCGGCTCAGTAATAGCAGACCTGGGTGAGTTGGTAAATATACCACAAGCAACGGAACATATTTGTTCGGGGTTAAAATCGAAACGGATTCCTTAAGCTGATATACGGAACTTGAATCATCGATTTCACCTTCCTTGATAGTGCGAAAAAATTTTTTCGTTTATATCAAGGGAGGGAAACGAGCCGTTGTCCTTAGCTTCAACCAGAACTTTGGGGAACACGTTGATTGAAACAGCTGGCACGTTGAGCAGTGAATTAACTCCAACAAACAGCTACATAAAATGTAAAGTTTTCATTCTACAAACCTCAAACTGTATAAAGCATTAAAAAGTATGAAAATTCTTATAAAAATTTAATAGATGCATAGTATATATCAAAACTTTTAAGGAGCTGATTTAAACTATGAAACCTAAAGCACTTATCGCTGTTGATAGCGGAAAATATGGAACTAAAGCAATCCTTTCACACAGCAAGGAACATTACGTTTACTTCCGAACCAAAATGCAGGAAGTGACAACATCGTTAGACATTGATGTTCCAGCTGGCTCGTATGTCGTCAAGCATAACGGTAAAACCTATATCCTCGGTAATATGGTAGACGAAAGCTACTCCAGCTATGATTTATCAAAAGAGAAGGAAATTCATAGGCTGTCCATTTATGTTGCCATTACCGAACTACTGAAACAAGCAAATATTCATCCCTCAACTGTCGATTTGAAAGTCGCAGTAAATATCCCTATTTCAGCGTATAAGGACGCCACTTCCAAAAAGCGTTACCTTGAATTCATTGAAAACTTTAATAACCCTATTATGATCGAAGTCAATGGTGTGCCTTTTATGTTTGAACTTCACAATACAATTGCTGTTTTTGAAGGTGTAGGAGCTGTTTTTCATGATGTGAAACAGTCAAAACAAGTTAATACAACTGTGCTCGACCTTGGAGGCTTGAATGCCACACTATGTCAGCACGACGGTTTGACTCCAAATTTTAATAGTATGGTCGTTTCGAATAATGGCTGTAACATTTTGAAAGGTAAAATCGGACGAATGATCAATGAACAGTTTGGAATCGCAGTCGCACCGAACGATCTCGAACGAATCATTCACGATGGATATTTAATGTTTGAGGGAGCTATAGTCGCCGACAGCCATCATTTAATTGAACAAATAAAAGATGCACATTTCCAAGAAATCATTTCTTTTGCGAAAAGTCGTGGCTACACGTTTAACAACACTACAATTACCTTCTGTGGCGGTGGCGCTCTACTACTGCACAATTGTATTAAACAGTATTTCCCTCATGCTAAAATCGTGGTCAATCCGCAATTCGCTAACGTCAAATCATTCCTATCCATCTTAAAAATCAAGAACAATGTATGAGAAACCGAATAACGATAAGCTTTTTAGCGGAGGATCACGATATAATAGCGCACTTGCAAACAATTCGGGAGCAGGGACAAAACTTGAGTTGCTATATCCGCAACTTAATTCGTAATGATATGAACGGGACTATTCCAAATAACTCAGTAGATGCATTAGCGCAGGCAATTGCTGATAAGTTAGGTGCTGTACAAGTAATTGCAAACGCAGAAAAGCCTACTGATGACGAATCACCAATAGGCTTTGAAGAAAAATCTATAATAGATCAGTTGTTTTAATCGAGTTAGTTTTCTAACAGCAAGGCAATGACAACTATCGCCTTGCTACATATACCTTTAATTCACACCCAACGCCTTATACACGGCATCGACTGGATCAATGTAGAAAATTAGCTGAACTTTGATTAATAGATCAGGTGGAATTGTTGGGAAGTCTGACGCGGCCGATGAAGGAACTAACACTTTCTTCGCACCTGCATCCACACAAACTTGCAATATGTTTGCTAATTCTTCAATCTTTTCAATCGTGCCCCCTACTGTCATGTTTCCTAAAACAACCGTACTTTCTTGCACAGGTCTTTCTAACGCACTTGAACTAAGTCCGATTAGTTCCGCAATGGAAATTTGAGGTGACAAGCCAATGCCTTGTAAGTCCGCAATATGCATTAAATAGTCTTTCGTCTTAATTGAAATTGTTCCACTGATGCTCTTACTATTGGCGGTAAAGTAGCGGTACGCTGTATCTAAGCTTTCTTTTACAGCACGGTTTGATCCAACTCCCGATTTCTCGAATTTACCCGAGCCTGATACGATTTGGTTTTCTAATTTGTAAACACCTATCATACCTGACTCGCCAACGCCTACAGTATAGACATGCCCCGCTTTACCTAACCCTTCAGGAATAAGCTTACCTCCACCTTGTTCTGGCACTGAAACGAAATGTTCGTCTAATGATTCCTTATCGATATACGAAAACATAACATCGTAAAATTCCATACCACCAATTTTTTTCAACTGTTCTTTTACACGTCTACGCCCTTCTAAAGCGTATCGAAGAACTTCTTCAAACTTTGCCATGATATACAACTTCTCTACTAATAGAATGAATATGATTCTTTAAGAAAGATTATATTCATGGAATTTCCATTTTCAAGGATTTTGATGTTCTTCTAAATCACTATTAATAAACTTTTTTTCTTAACTCTACTATGTGTTTCTGTTATTAAGTTCTTCCCTCCCCCTCAACTCCCCCAAACCCTTACCACCACTGGCTTCAAGGCTATTTTTCTTACATTTAATCTGTAATTAAGTTCTTCCCTGAATAGGGGTAAGATTT
>NZ_JBHSNQ010000180.1:0-27784 GCF_042655065.1 Ureibacillus suwonensis | reverse complement strand
TTTACGAAAATACACGACCAACAAAGATCAACTAACCAAAAATAATGGGGATAAATGGAAAAAGGAGAATTTGAGCCAACTCAAATTCTCCTTTTTCCTATCTAGAAGCTAGTTTTGTCCCAGCCCCATTGTTATTTTTCCGTAAAAGCGATTTTCAGCCCAATCAATGTAAAAATGGATCCTTGCAGATAGTTCATTTTTTTGGAAATCATCGGATTTTTGCGCAGGAATTCTCCCTCCTTGCCTGCAAAGACGCTGATTAAGCCAAAAATAAGGATTGTTTGAATGATAAATACAATCCCCAATAAGACCATTTGAAGGGAAACGTACCCGGCCTCATAATTGATAAATTGCGGGAATAAAGCCAAAAAGAACAAAGAAACTTTCGGATTTAACAGATTCATGATGATTCCTTTTTGATATAACGATTTGTAATCCAAGGAATCCGCACTTCCTAAGTTTATGCCGGAACTTTTATCCATAAAGGATTTATAAGCCAAATATAATAAATAAGCAGCTCCTGCATATTTTACGGCGTTAAACGCGATGGCGGAATGATAAACAACGGCCGCGATTCCGGCGGTTGCGGCGCCAATATGTACGATTAGCCCTGTGCATAGGCCGAGCGTCGTATAAATGCCTGCTTTTTTCCCCTTTGCCATGCTTTGCGCCAATGTGAACATATTATCCGGCCCCGGCATAATGGTAAGAATGGCGGCTACGCTCAAAAAAGATAAGACCGTAAGCAGCTCCAATGATCTAAACCCCCTTAGTACAAATTTTTTATATTTTAACATAGATAAAAAATTGATATTGTTTAATTAAGGAATATATAAAATATTTCAGAGAGTGGGAAAATGAATTGAGAAAACGTATCGAAAAGCGGTTTGCATACCTTTATACGGGGGAGCTGGCCGCCGTCATATGTTTTATTATTGTGAGTTGGTTGTGGAATGAAGCCTATCCCCAATACAGGATATATTCTCTTGCTTCCTTTTGGCTGTCATTTATTTTTCTGGAATTCCTTTTAGTGCAAGGGAGCATGTATTGGTTTTCCAAATGGAAGCAGTTAAAAAAAGAGAATACACCTGTCACACCAATAAAAGTGGTACTGCGGATGAAGAAACTGCAGAAGATGAATATTGTTCTTATCATTGTCACGCCATTCGTTTTTGTTTTGGACATTTTCAGATGGTACCCGTTGCTGCCGGCAGAGGGTCTGACGCTTTCGGCTTTTGTTTTCATTTTTGCCATACTTGAATATATTAATTATTTTCATATACAACTTTCTTATGACAATCAATCGGATATACAGTATTTATTCAGGCACAAAAAGTTAAAAAGGGCGAGTTTAAGTAAAGACTTCGAACGGTTAAAAAAGTGAAGGGGTTTCCTTCACTTTCCGCTTTATTTATTCGTATTTTGTGCTCTCAACAAGTCACGGATTTCCCTTAACAGCTCTTCCTTCGTATCCAGCTCAGGAGCAGCTTCTTCCACCACTTCTTCTTTTTTCTTCTTTGTCAGCTTATTCAACATGCGAATAAATAGAAAAATGGCAAAGGAGATAATCAAAAAGTCGATGACGCTTTGCAAAAATACGCCAAAGGAAACCGTTGCATCCCCTACTCGCCAAATAAATGATTTGGTAAAATCGATTCCCCCGGTAAGAACCCCGACAAGTGGCATGATGATGTTGTCCACCAATGAAGAAACAATTTTGCCAAAAGCGGCCCCGATCACAACGGCTACGGCAAGATCGATGACATTCCCCTTCATGGCAAATTCTTTAAATTCTTTCCACATATAAATCCTCCAATATTTCCATGATGTTAAAATATTCCCTGTTTTGTCATGATGTAAACCGTTTAGTAGTTTTTTGAAGGGGCAGGAAGCATATAATATATATAGAAATGTTTTCCTGAACCAGGAGTTTTAAAAACAGTGGGGGGAGAAAATGGATCGAAATGAAATAAAACATTTGCGAATCAAGCAGTTGGCAGTTGTAAATGGAGCCATGATAACCGTTTTACTCCTCTTTTCTGCCATCATTCGTTTTGCCCCTGGCAGCTTTGCTTATTTCACCTTGGCTTTCGCTATACTCTCTTTTATTTATGCTGTGGTTGCGTTGGTAAAGAAGGATTCTCCAAAGTCGATCATTCCGCTCTTTGAAAAAGTGGCCGCATATGAAAGAGAAAAGTTGGGAGACGGATGGTATAAGCAAAGAAAAGCAGTCATTGTGTGCTATTTTATCATCGGATGCAATTTATTGGCGTCATCATTCTCTTCCTGGAATAACAGTTCCATAGAAAATATTCAACCGGATACCTTTTTTATGGGGGTCATCTCCATTTTGACTTTGGGAATGGTCAATCTCTTGATGCTGTTTCATAACCGGAAAATCGATCATTCAACAAAGGAAGATTTAAAAGGGTATACTTGGAAGTCCACCCTTATTGCTGCCGCAGTGGGAATTGCAGTTGTAACATTATTGATTGTATTTACGATTCATTATATTTTTTCAGGTATATAAAAAATTGGAAAATCAAGAAACACCATTTGGATTCAATTCAAAATGGTGTTTTTTGTGTGTCCCGCAACGGTAAAAAGATTATACGTCTGTAAAGAGGGTACAATAATACGGAAATATAACAATGAGGGAGAAATGATGGATGGATCAACAGATTTTAACAAAAGCGCAACAGGAAGAGTTAATTGGCATACTGAAGGAGCGCTTTGAAAAAAATATGCATCGCCATGAAGGATTGGATTGGGGACCGATTCAGGAGAAACTGGAAGCGAATCCGGATAAGCTTGGGTCTTTATATAAAATGGAAATAACTGAAGGGGAACCTGATGTAATAGGATATGATGAAAAGACAGAAGAATATCTGTTTTGCGATTGCTCCAAAGAAAGTCCCAAAGGGCGCAGAAGCCTTTGTTATGACCGTGAAGCATTGGAGTCGAGAAAAAAACATAAGCCTGAAAACAGCGCGATGGATTTGGCAAAAGAAATGGGCATTGAGATGTTGACGGAAGCACAATACCGCGAACTGCAAAAATTGGAGCCTTTCGACACCAAAACATCCAGTTGGATTTTGACGCCGGAGGATATCCGCCAGCGGGGCGGGGCATTGTTTTGTGACTGTCGTTATGGCCATGTTTTTGTTTATCACAATGGAGCGGATTCTTATTACAGTTCCAGAGGATTTCGCGGGTTGTTGAGGGTATAACCTCGCACCAATCATATGTGGGAGATTTTCCCCTGTCCTATTGTTTGCAGGAAGGGATGATGTGCCAGATGCAATCATCGGTATATGGTCTATTTTCTTGCCCCTGTTTTCACGGTAATTGCCGCATTTCCAGAAAGTCTCTCAACACTTTCAAAAACAAGTTTTTAAAGGAGAAGATGATATGGCCATCCAATATAAAGAGATTCTTTCAAAATCAATACTGACGGAAGCGTCTGGGTATCTGGATATCGGATTTACCCATTCATTGAATCCTTATGGCGGCTGCGCTTTTGCTTGCCGCTATTGTTATGTCCGCGAATTGCCGATTCAAAAGTTTAAAGGAATTTCATGGGGCGAATGGGTGGATATCAAAATGAATGCGCGGGAAGTTTACCGGAAAGAAATCATAAAACTTCGAAAAAAAGAACGTCCCATCAATCTTTATATGTCTTCCGCAACGGATCCATATCAGCCGATTGAAAGAAAGGCGTGCATCACAAGGGGGATATTGGAAGAAATGCTCCAAAATCCCCCGGATCTCCTTGTCATTCAAACAAGGGGCCCTTTAATTGAAAGGGATATAGATCTGCTTGTCCAACTGAAAGAACAATGCAAATTGATCGTATCCATGACCGTTGAAACGGATCGGGAGGATGTCAAACGGGTTTTTGCCCCTTTCGCCCCAAGCATAAAAAAACGGATTGAAACGCTGGAAAAATTGCACCTTGCCCAAGTTACAACACAAGCGGCCATTTCCCCGGTGTTGCCATTCACTCCCGGGTTTCCCAAAAAACTTGATGGCATTGCCGATTATATATGGATAGATACATTGACGATTGGTGATGGAGCGGCAGGAAAACGTTCTGCCCGTTTAAAAATGCCTCAACTCTTTTCAGAAAATCAATTTTCGGAATGGTACCAACAGAACTTACATGTCAAAGTGGAAAATTATTTCAAACAATTCTTTCCAAGTGAAATGATTCGCGTATCCAAACAGGAAGCTTTTTTAAAATAACGGGATTGAGGGGTAAAAAAGTATAAAAGTTTATCCACAAATGATAAATTATTCCCATGTATATTAGAAAAATAAAAAAATATTTTAATTTTCAACTTCCGAAAATTTACACAAAATAAGAAAAATGATTTATAATAATAGTTAATATTGTAGCAGTCCAATTTTTTAAAATAAAATCAATGGCACAAAAGAACTATTGATATAATTGTTTTTTTAATTTTTGAAAATTTAGCGAAAGATTAACTAGGAAATAAGTCTTATTTAGGGTTTCGGTTATATGGGAGGGATAAAAATGGTGTTATTTAAAAGTTTCAGCAAAAACGGCAAAATTAAAGCAAGCCAAGATGAGCCAAAATGGGCGGAAGCGGTGGGTCTTCAAGAGAAAAGAATGAATGTAAACGGTGATTCTGATATACCCAAACAATTAAAATTGATTAATTTGACGGAGAACGATTTACAATTATTAGCTTGCCTAAAACCGTATATTGAAAAAAATATTGAAGAAATCGTAAACGCATTCTATGGGGATCTCACTTCCATTCCAGTTCTGAATGAAATCATCAATAAACACAGTTCTGTTGAACGGTTGAAAAAGACTTTGAAAATACATATTTTAGAGATGTTTTCCGGAAAAATAGATAAAGCATTTATTGAAAAAAGGATAAGAATCGCACAAGCGCATTTGAAAATCGGATTAATTCCAAAATGGTACATCGGCGCCTTTCAAAATATATTGAATTCCTTCATTAATATCATTATCCGGAGTGATTGGTCAAGGGAAAGCATCGAAAAAGCCACTCTCCTGTGTACAAAACTGATCAACTTTGAAACGCAAATTGTTCTGGAAGAGTATGAAAAAGAAAAAAGGGAACATATACATATTCAGCACGAAAAAGTGAAAGGGGAATTGAAAAACAATTTATCCCTCATCACAAAAAATTTGGCGCACCTTTCTGAAGAGACGACAAATTCCATTAAAGAGATTATTCATTATTCGAATGAAATTAAGAACGATACCGAAAGCTATATCCATGATGTCAGAGAAATGGAGAAGAATACAAACAGCGGCAATATATTAATGGAAGAATTGAAAGAGAAAATAAACTCCATTTCTGAAAAGACAAAAGAAATGGAAACTCTTGTACTGGAACAACAAAAAGCATCGGACAAAATCAACAACATTATCTCTCTTGTCACTCAAATTGCTGATCAAACAAATCTCCTTGCGTTAAACGCGGCTATTGAGGCGGCGAGGGCAGGAGAACACGGAAAAGGGTTTGCTGTCGTTGCGGAAGAAGTGCGCAAACTGGCGAACCAATCCAAAGAATCGGTTAAACAAATTACGGAAATTATTGAAAGTACATCCAAAATTACGAAAGATACAGTCTCTACAACTTCCATGATCCGGGATACAGTCACATCCGGCTTGGAAAGCGGTGTAAAAGTAAAAGATACCTTCTATCAAATCGAAGTATCGCTGCAGGATAGCAAAAATAAAATTGAAGTCGTCGGAAAAGATATTGAAAATCTTGTGGAAACGATTGAAAAAATTAAACATTATACTTCCGATGTCGCAAATCAAGCAAAAGAATTGTATGAAAAAACAGTGAACCTCTAATACTTTCAGGAATAAACGGATTTTAGTATTTATACACAATAATGATTATCCAACGGGGATTGGATAATCATTTACTGATTTTGCCTCATTTATAAAGGCCTTTCTTGGAAAGTTTGGCTCTTTTGAACATTGGATTTTCTCTTTTCTACAAATCTCAGAAAAATATTGTTCGAGATGAGGGCGGAAATGATGAAAATGGTTCCGATTGTCTCAAAAATGGTTAAGGCATAACCTTGTATGAGGGAAATGAATAAGGTTGTTACCGGAACAAAATTGATAAAGAGCAACCCATTTAACGGGGATAATAAACTGACTCCAATATTCCAACCGAGTAACGCAATAACCCCGGGAAAGATAATCATAAAGAGCAAATGGGGCACAACTTCAACTAAATCGTTCTTCACAGGAAACGATACAACCCCAAAAAGCGTTGCCCCAATTGTGATAATGAATGCTGTCAATGTTCCAAGCAAACAGCTTAAAGTGGAATAACGCAACGGAGACCATCCATCAAATCGACTCCCGCCGATTGTGTAAATGACCCAGCTAATGACTGCTATTAATAACAGAAAAACCGGAATGATACTATCAGCCGCTCTGAAAAATGACTGAATATCTCCCTTCGTAATGACGAAACAAGCACCGGCAAAAGAAAAAAGAACACAAACCAATGTAAAAGACAGCGGCCGATGCTTAAGGAAAATCCACGCAATAACAATGGAAATCATAGGCATGAGGGATTCCATAATGGAAGCGGCCATCACACCGGATTGCCCCAGCAAATCTTGCCCCAAGAAAATAAATAAATTATAAACGGTAAAGGCCATTGTGCCGTAAAACCAGAGAGGCAAACCTTTCCCTTCTAAACGAAAGGCCTTTCTCCCTTCCCGCCAATACAAAATTCCAGCGAGAATGATAGTGACGGTTCCATAACGGAAAATGGTGAAGTAAAAAGGATCGATAAATCGGAAGGCGGAATGGGCCACCGGAAACATGGCTCCCCATGAAACAGCTGCTATAAAGCATAGTAGTGCCCCAATGAGAATTTTATTCTTCAATTTAAGCTACCCCTTTCTGCAAAAATTGTTATAATCAATATTAGCTTCAATTTAATATCACGTAAAATGAATAAAATGGATGGTTACTATCATTTTTTGTGATGAAGAGAGAGTGGCAATCAAGGAGGTTTAATTGTGGAATTAAAGGATTTAGAAATATTTCAATTGGTGGCGGAAAAGGGGACAATCACAGAAGTGGCAAAAGAATTGAATTATGTCCAATCGAATGTTACGTCCCGCATTCAGAAACTGGAAGCCGAACTGAACACACCTTTATTTCATCGACACCGCCGTGGAATGACGTTAACGCCGGAAGGAAAAAAACTATTATCATATAGTGAAAAAATACTGAAGCTCACAGACGAAATGAAAAAAGCCGTTCAAAATCATGATGAACCAACCGGAAAATTGGAAATTGGTACGGTGGAGACCGTTTATCATCTGCCAATCATTTTATCTTCATATATAAAAAAATATAAAAATGTGGAGCTGTCTCTTTTTACAGGGGTGACGGAGAGTTTGGAAAAAGAGGTGCTCAATCATAAGTTGGATGGCGCTTTCGTGACAAAATCCAACTTCCACCCCGAACTGGAAGTTTTTGATGTTTTTGATGAGGAACTTGTGTTGATTTCGGATTGCCGCGAACGAACAATGGAAGAATTAAAACATGAGCCGTTTTTATGCTTCAGCACCGGTTGCGGCTACCGTGCGCGGCTTGAACAATGGTATAAAGACCAAAATATCACACCACAAAAAATTATGGAGTTTGGCACATTGGAGACGATATTGCGGAGTGTTGCCATGGGGCTTGGCGTGTCCTTCGTTCCAAAATCTGCTGTTTCCCACTTGGAACAGAGCGGAGAAATCCGATGCTACCAATTGCCGGAACAATACAGCAAAGTAAAAACAGTTTTCATTCGAAGAAAAGATTCCTATTTAACAACCAGCATGGAAAAATTTTTAGAAACAATAGAAGAAAGCAAAGAGGCCATTCATCGCAATCTCGAATTAAATTAATATCCTATAGCTATTTTTATTTTTTTAATAGAATTGTTAAAATATATAAACCATCTGTTTTTACGTGGAATGAAAGAAGGATTTTTGCATGTTAACGACCTTTAATGCCAAGCTGCAAAAATTGATGCCCATTTTAACCCCTTTAAGTCTTGTCATAGGGGTTTTTTTAGATGAGATTGGCGGACATTTGCGGTTTCTTGTTCCTTGGATCTTTGCTGTTATGACCTTTGCAGGAAGCATCAGCATCAATTTTCAAGGCTTGCGAAGTGTCAGGAAACATCCGAAATTTATTTTGTTGACAATTGCTTTTTTGCATATTCTCATGCCGATTTGGGCGTACATATTATCCATACTTGTATTTGATGATCATTTACTGACGGTCGGTTTTATTTTGTCCGTAGCCGTTCCAACGGGTGTGACCAGTTTTATTTGGGTCAGCATCTGCAATGGAAATAAACCGCTGGGACTGTCCATTATCTTAATCGATACGCTCCTCTCCCCGATTGTCTTCCCGCTTCTTTCCAAAATAGCAGTGGGGCAGAAAGTGATGATTGATACCACATCCATCATGTTGGATTTAATTTGGATGGTGGTGCTTCCATCCATTCTCGGTATGCTTGTGAATGAATGGGGAAAAGCGGATTTTGTATCGAAGCTGAACAGAGTGTTTGCACCGATGCAGAAATTAAGCATTTTTCTCATTGTGTTTATCAATAGCAGTGTGATTGCGCCATATATAAAAAATATATCTTGGGAAATTATGGATATCATTTTGTTGGTTTTAGTCGTCTCTTTATCCGGTTATAGTTTCTGTATTTTAATAGGGCATTTCTTATGGCGGAAAATGGACTTGATCACGACCTTTGTTTTTACAGGAGGCATGCGGAATATCGCTGTCGGTGTGGTTGTGGCAAGCACCTATTTCCCGGCGAGATCGGTTCTTCCTGTGGTGTTCGGCATGCTGTTTCAACAAGTATTGGCATCCCAATTCGGTAAAATCCTTGAAAAATATCAGCAAAAATTTAATTTGGAATATTAATGCAAAAACTGTTCAAAGGAGATCTTTGGACAGTTTTTTTTATTTATTGGTAGATGAATGGTATAAAAACTAATTAATGAACCACATTAAAAGTAAATGTTATAAGTGGGAGTATATGTATGAGACGTTTTTACCGAAAAGTGCCGAAGAAAAGTTCAACCAATGCAAATTCCGCAAACAAGCGAAATGAAATGTTGCAGCAATTCTCCGGACAGAACGAAAACTTGGGCGGATCAAACAACCAATCCAATATGAGTGGAAGCACAGAAAATGATCAAAAATTAAGTTCCAGTGTTCAACATATAATGGATGCCCAAGAGGGGAATCCGGAAAATCAAAAGGAAAGTCAAAACAATGGACAACCAATAACGGATCAACAAAACCGGCAGATTCAATCAAATACTCAAAATAATCAAAACCAACCATTGGTTTCTTTTAGCCAGACGAATAATCAGCATGTCCAACTTCAGCCTGACAACCCGCAAGGCAATCAGAACCGTGAAGGGGGTCAGGCAAATCAAGCAGATCAAACTAATCAAGCAGTTCAAATCAATCAAGACAATCAATTCAATCAAAACAATCAAGCAAATCAAAATAATCAAAGCAACCAACCAAATCAAGCCAACCAATTGAATCAGGGCAATGGACAGGGCAACCAACCAAATCAAGCCAATCAATCGAATCAAGGCGATGGACAGGGAAGCCAATCGAATCAAAACAACCAAGCCCAAGACATGCAAAACAGTCAAAGCCAACAGCCAAATCATCAAAAACCGATGCCAAACACGGATCAAAATGTATCCGCTCAAATCAGTGTACCGATTTATAAAAAGCTGGAGGACAATATTGAATACATTAAAAAAATCTTGGGAAATCCGTATGATTTAGTTGTCCGGGAATTAAGATTGGAACTTTTCGAAGACGATCCGACTCCAGACCAACAAACATCCACCAATACACAGCTGTTTGTGGATGAAAAGAATGAGCAAACAGTTTCAAAAATCCAATGCAGCATCCTTTATATCAGTGGTCTGGCAAACTCAAAAATCGTGGATGACAACATATTAAGAACGCTGCAAGAGAAGGCCAGGGACAAACAGTTTAAGGAGAACCCACTTGAGCAAATCAATCAGGAAGTTATTGCAATCACAAATACAAAAAAAATCAACACTTTTCAACAAGTGATTGATGCCCTCTTATGTGGAAGTTCCATTTTCATGATTGAAGGGGAAAAGATGGCCCTTGAGATGGGAACGGCCGGGGCTGAAAAGCGTTCCCTCGAGGAATCACAGTCAGAAACGGTTATCCGTGGATCCCGAATATCATTCATTGAAGATATCGATACAAACATTTCGCTGCTAAGAAGGGAATTAAAAGATCCGAATCTCCGCATCGAAAGTTATGAAGTAGGAAGACGGTCCAATCAAAGAGTGGCCGTTTGTTATGTGGAAGGAATCACCAATCCGGATATTTTGGATGAAGTCAAGAGGAGACTCAAAACAATAGACATAGATTTTGTTCCGGATTCGGGAATCGTTGAACAATGGATAGAAGATAGTCCCTTATCCCCTTTCCCGCAAGTGCTTGATTCGGAAAGACCCGATCGGGTGAGTTACAATCTTATGCAGGGGAAAGTGGTCATTTTTTTGGATGGAAGTCCCTTTGCCATAGTGACACCCATTACGGTGGGAGATGCTTTTTTAACAGTGGAAGATTTCAGCCAGCGATGGATTGTTGCATCTTCCATGAGATTGTTAAGATTTTTTTCAGTATTGATCGCCTTATTTTTGCCTGGGCTTTATGTGGCATTGACCTCTTTTCATCCGGGCATGCTTCCTACCCAATTAATCTTGGCGATCACAGCCGCAAGGGAAGGGGTGCCGTTTCCGGCCCTCATCGAAGTGCTTTTGATGGCCGTCACCTTTGAAATATTGCAAGAAGCAGGGATCCGGCTTCCGAAACCGATCGGCCAGACCGTCGGCATCGTTGGAGGGGTGGTCATCGGCGATGTTGCAGTCAGTGCGGGGATTGTCGGTCCGGCATTGGTGATTATTACATCCCTTACCGCCATGAGTTCCTTTACGATTCCGAACTACAGCACGTCCATCAGTTTCCGTATTTTAAGATTCATTTTTGTCATTGCGGCATCCATTTTAGGACTATATGGAATTATTCTTGTTTTCATTATGCTCTGCATCCATGTCGTCAATCTAAAAAGTATGGGCATACCTTACTCAGCGCCGATTGCTCCATATTTCCTTGACAGTTTAAATAACCTTGTTATCCGCACACCTATTACGACACTCAAAAGACGGCCGCCGTATTTGGAGCCATTGGATTTGCAAAAAGTGAACAGTGGGGGTCAAAGGCAATGAATCGATCGCCCGATACGGTAGGAATCATTAGCGACCGGGATCTTTTCATTTCTATCATAACCAATATTATTGGAGTGTTGACACTGACCTTTCCAAGGGTGATTGCACAAGATACGTCCGGCTCGGATGGCTGGATTTCCATCTTGATGGGTGGGCTGATTGCCAGCCTTTTTGCCTGGATTGTTTCGAAAATTGCCATTTCCTTTCCGAATCAATCCTTTTATTCCTACGCTTCCTTCCTGCTTTCCAAGCCGGTTGCTTTTGTGATTACATTTATTTTTTCACTGCTGTTTACTGCGGTTTCCGCATTTAATGTAAGTGAAATCGTCTTCCTTTCCCATCAATACTTGTTTGACCGGACTCCCGAGGAAATCATTGCACTTACATTTTTGCTTGTTGTCGTCTATGCGGTGTCCGGTTCCCAGGCCGCCATTTTCCGTTTGAATATTCTTTTTTTCCCGATTTTACTTGTCGGGTTGTTATTGGTCATTTTTCTGCCAATCAGTATTGTGCAATTGAAAGAATTGTTTCCCATCTTCCAAACGGATTTTACGGGATATATAAAATCGACCGGTACAAGCACCATTTGTTTTTTAGGTTTTATCATCAACTTTTTTTATATCGCTCTTGTGAAAAATCCGAAAAAAATTCCAAAATTGTCTGTCATGGCGGTTTCGATTTCCACTTTTTGTTATCTCATTATTTTTCTTGTTTGCATATCCGTTTTTGGAAATGTCACAACAGGCAATTTGTTTTATCCGACATTTGATTTGTCGAGAACGGTTGAAATCCCCGGCGGTTTTTTCGACCGTTTTGACGCGATTTTATTTGTGTTTTGGACAATCATTTTTTTTACATCTGCAATGATGGGCTTTGATACTGCCGTGATGGCCCTCCGGATGCTTTTTCGTAGATTGAAAAAAATGACCGCCATCTTGATCCTGTCGCCCATCATTTTCTATATCAGCATGTTGCCAAAAAGTTATTTGGAATTAATTTATTATAACAAAGGTCTTGGCTATTTTACGTTGTTCTATTTGATCATTGTAACGATTTTATTGGGTGTGGCATTTAAAATCAAAGGTGGGAAGTCCGGTGGGGAATAGAGCTCCGGTATGGATTTTCATCATTTCAGCAATCCTTTTATCCGGTTGTTGGGATCAAATTGAAATTGAACAACGGGCATTCATATCGGTAGTGGCGATTGATGCCACGGATAATCCGGGGGAAGTCAAATTTACAGAACAACTGGTGAACCCTGAGAATATTTCCACCATAGCGGCTGGCGGCGGGCAAGGGAAAGCCTTCAGAAATCTTTCAGGCACTGGAAGGTCCCTTTTTGAAATCAATCAGGAAATTGCGAAAAAGTCCAGCCGGGTGTTGGATACAACCCATTTAGGCGCCATTATTTTTTCTGAAGAAATCATGAAACAACCCGGTGCGTTTAAAGATTATTTTGATCTGTTTTTCCGTTCCAAAACCATGCGGAGGGGAATCAAGATTGCCGTTTCCAGCGGAGATGCGTGGGAATTGTTGGAGGTTGAGGCGGAACACGAGAAAATACCGGGCGAATACATTATCGAACTGCTGGAAAATAAAGAGGATTTGAATGTGGTGGATTTAATCAGAATCGGGGATATTGATGAAAAGCTTTATTCAAAAATGAGTTTTCCGATGGCACAAATCAAAAAGAAGAGTGACAGGGAGATTGACTATAGTGAAATAGCCATTTATAACGGCCCTCAGGAGCGGATGATCGGCACGTTGAAGGATGATGAAGCAAAAGGGTTGAGTTTTATTCGGGGAATGAAAAACAATGGCGCAATAACAGGAACATTGGATAATGAAGAAATTACGGTTGAAATAGGAAGTATTAAAAGTAAATTTACTCTTGTAAATCCGGATCCGAAACAAATGAAGTTTGCCCTGGATATAAAAATGACCGCGAGTCTTGCTGAACAGGCCGGATGGAACGATTTTTTCAAACGTGAAGTATTGACGGAATTGGAACGTGCTTCAAAGAGAAAAGTGGAAGAAATGGTGAAGAGCGCAATCAAACGTCTACAGGAAGACTTCCGAACAGATGCGATGGGGTTGGGTGAATATTTGCATCATTACCATCCAAAATTATGGAAAAAGGTTAAGGAGGATTGGGAGGAAGGAGCGAATTATTTCTCCAATAGCGAAATTAATCTTAATGTGAAGCTCACAATTGCGGAACCGGGAAGTATTAACCGGACAACTACTCCAAGAGGTGAGTGAGATGGACTTTATTGTTAAATTGGTGCCGGATATGCCTACGATTTTGGGAATGATTGCGGCTTTCATTGTTCCACTGTTGGTTTACAAAGTCAACGAGAAAATCCATCAGAAGATAGACCCTCCTTGGAAACAGGAAGACCGTCAAAAAATTAAAAATCAACAATCGTGAAAATCGTCGAAACTGAAAGAAAAGGTGTATCCCATGATTTACTACATCGGTATTACAAAGGAAGGCCATTTGGAAAAAGGGGATTCCTTAAATCAGATCCTCTTTTCAGGTTTCAAATGGTTTTGGGTGGATTTCAGCGAACCGACGGAAGAAGAAATCCGGTATTTATCAGACACGTTTCATTTTCATCCTTTGGCGATTGAGGATTGTGTGCAGGACCTTCAAAGACCGAAGCTGGATTATTTTAACCATTATACGTTTTTTATAACCCATACCCTTCGTGAAGAGAATGGTGAACTGATTAAGGAAGAGCTGGATTTTTTTGTAGGGGAAACGTTCATTGTCACTTTTCATAAACAACCTTCAGTGGAGGTGATCAAAGTATGGAATGAATTGATTGCGGCAACTTCCGTACAACAATGGGATCCCTATTACGTTTTTTACGAAATATTAGATAAAATTGTCGATAATTATTTTCCCATTGTTTACAAAATAGAGGATGAACTTGCAAAGATCATTATGCAGCAAACGGGTATCCAGCCGATGAACGACTTGATGGAAACAAGAAATATGTTGCTAAAATTGTTGCATTCCGTGAACCCGATGAGGGATTTGCTATATCGCATGTTGAATTCCCATCATTTAAACCTGAATCAGATTGATGAAAGGAGAGAATATTTTTCCAATATCCATGACCATCTATTAAAATTGTCGGAAATGGTCATGTCCAATCGTGAAGTGACGGCGGATATCCGGGACAGCTATATATCATTGAACGCCCATCAAACCAACAATGTCATGAAGGTGCTTACGATTATCACCTCCATTTTTGCCCCATTAACATTCATTGCCGGAATCTATGGAATGAACTTTCGAAACATACCTGAATTGTCCTGGAAGTATGGTTATTTTGCGACCCTTTTCGTCATGTTTCTCATTGGTGCATCAATGCTTTTGTGGTTCAAAAGAAAAGGCTGGTTTTAATCATTTGATTCTCATTCCGATAATAATGAACACAATGCCTGCGAAGAGAAAGAGCATTTTCAAGAAAGAGATTTGCCCGGAAAGTCCGCTGATGCCGATGCCGGTAGTCACAATCAAGATCGTCGGACCAACCAACGCCAACATGGAATTGATCATCAGGGCTTTTTCCAAGTCATTGAATTTCCACATGAGGGTCGCTGCGGATAATTCGATGCTGCCGGATAAAAATCTTAATAACACCATGTAGAGCAATGCACTTTCCAATCCTTCATCCTTCCGCTGTTTCTTGGAACATGATATGCTTGTCCATGAAAAAATATTAATGGTTTGGTGAGTCAATTGATTAAATTATCTTCTTTGGATGAAGCGAATTCATTTATTGAACAAAATCCGCTTGCTTTTCTTTTTATCTCAAGAACGGATTGTGGGGTTTGCCATGCGCTGCTTCCGCAAGTGGAGAAGCTGTTGGAAAGCGATCACCGCATTGCTTTGGGATCTATCGATGCGGAAGAGGTGAAGGAAATCGCGGGCCGTTTTTCGGTCTTTTCGGTTCCGGCATTATTGTTCTTTGTGGAAGGAAAGGAATATTTCCGGGAAGCCGGAATTGTGCATATGGACTTGTTGAAAGAGAAAATCGGCAAAATTTCCAGGCTGTATGAGGGATAAGAAAAAGGAGGCGTTCTGAACGGACGTCTCCTTTTCATCATTATAATTCGTTTACTAGTGCGTGTAATGTTTCTTTTAACTCTTCGTCATGTTCTGAAAGTTGAATTAGGTTTGCAAGGCGTTCTTTTAAAATATGGCGTTCAATAATTTGTTTTTCGTCAAGAACGCTCACAAATAGTTTAATAATTAAACTGTCTAGAATTTTTAACGCTTCTTCTTTGCGTTCAGGTACAATTTTTGCATCTGTTCTTAAAGCTTTACTACCCATATTTCATTCCCCCTAAAAGTTTTCCTATGTTCCATAGTACCATAATATTATATATTTTTGGATATTGAAATACAGACGTGAAATGGAATTTTTTATTCAAAGAGGAGGGATTATAAAAATTTTTCCCTTTTTAAAGGATTTTAAAAGATGTATTTAGAATATATATTTAAGGAAAGGGGATGAGTGAAGTGAGAGGAATCATTCACAATAAAAAAAGAGAAATTTCTGTCGAAGATGCATATGATTTTTTAAGAAAGGCGAAAGTGGCCCATGTGGCAACGGTGGGCGAAGATGGCTATCCTTACGTGATTCCATTTGTTTTTGTCTATGAAGAGGGAACAAAATTATATTTGCATATTGGAAATTTGAGAGAAAGCCATTTTTGGGAAAATATTAAAAAGAATCCGCGGATTTGTATTGAAGTGTGCGAGATGGGAGAAATCGTTCCAGGAAAAAAATATGCCTGCCAATCGGCTTTGGCATATATAAGCGTCGTCGTGTTTGGAAAGATTCATCGCATTGAAGATGAGCAAAAGAAAGAATGGTTTTATGATTGTCTTTGGAAAAAATATGGAGACCCAAATTGGCAATTTGAAAATGGCGGATATCCTATATTGCCAAAGACGGAGGTATTCGAAGTGGAGATTGAGGACATCACAGGGAAATTGAGCGATGCCATCAGCCATTAAAAAAATGGGCGACTTAATTTGTTAAGTCGCTTTTCTATTTTGTCTATTACTCAATATCCCCGCATTGTTTCGCCAATTCTTGCAGTTTGTTTTTCATGTATTCCCCGATCCGTTTTTGACCGCTTGAAAAATCTTCGCCTTCCTGAAAAGCGATGGGCTCATCCGAAATAATGAGCCGATTGTTTTTGCTGACGTATAACGGCACAAAATGAACATGTTTGCCTGTTTCTTTAAAATAATATTTTTCGATAAAAAGATAGCCTTCATACATATCCTTCGCTTCATTGGAAGTGTTCGTATAGTCGATTGTTGGATAAATGGCGATGCTTTCCCCTCTTTTTAACGCTTCCACCGATAAGCGGAAAGTCTCCAGAATTTTTCTTGACTCCCTGTATACAGGTATCCCTTTCCCGGATTTTAAAAGGGCTGAAATAATAAACGAAACGGGATATGCGCAAATTTTAGCGATAGTCCGATTCATGCCAAACCGTTTTGTAAAGGTATAATCCACATATTGCCGAAAGCACATTTTCCGGTCAAGAAATACATGCAGAATCCAGGTTCTCAAACTCTTTGGAAACCATAAATAAATAACAAAAGGATTGAAAAGGTTTTGATGATGGGAAATGTACACAACAGGATCTTTTACTTTTTCATGGATTTGGACGCGATAGGAAGGATATATTTTTCGGACGATCCATTGGGACAACAGGAAGAACTTGCCGTAAATATTAGACATGCTCTTCACCTTCGTTCAGCTTTTTATTGGCGACGCTTCCGGAAATGATGATTGAAAAGATTTTTAATGAGTCTTTGAACGGATGGTAATAGGAGCTTTTATTCTTGTTGATGTAAATGGTTTGAATCGGAATTTGATGGATTGGGATTTTTCTTTTGGCAGCCGCAATCAGCATGTTCATTTCATATTCATACCTTTCCCCCTCCAAAGAAAGAAGGAAAGGAAGCATTTTGATCGGAATGCCTCTAAGGCCTGTTTGTGTATCTTGAAGTTTGATTTTAAATAATAATTGGAATAAAAAACTTGTAATTTTATTGCCTGCATAGCTTCTGGCAGGGACGTGATCCTGGTCGAAATCCCGGACACCGAGGAGAATTCCGTTCTGAACATCGGCCATTTTTTTGGCGATGTTGATTACATCCTCGACGGAATGTTGACCATCCGCGTCAGCAGTTATCACTCCATGCACATTTCGGTTTTTCAGGATGTATTCGAAGGCGGTTTTTAATGCACGTCCTTTTCCTTTGTTCCTTTCATGTGTCAGCACTGTGCAATTTTGGATCAGTTGAATTTGATGGAAAATGGGTTTGCAGCTTTCCATGCTTCCGTCATTAACAACCACAATTTCCGTAACATTAAAATTTAATAATTCGTAAATATAGTCGATCAATTCACGAGTCGGATTCAAGGCAGGAATGATAACGCAGACTTTGTTCATAGCGTCCCTTCCTTTCTCAACTTTTAAGTCGGCCTTACAATAGATTGATAGTATTATAGCATAAAACAGACAATTTGAAATATTTTGAATTTATGGGAATGATGAAATCGATGCCGAAGAATCTTTTATTCATATATATTCAAAAATAGAAATTTCATTACAGTCGGGAAGGTATTTAAATATATACTATTTTAATAAAATTTTATTTTCCCTTAAGAAAACATTTTTATGTTCATTTTTCACAATTGATATAGCATAAAATTATGATGAAAACAGTCAATTCCTATGAGGTTTATTTTCTATCAAGTTGGATTCCGTTATCGAGGGTGATATTGTGGAGAAGGATTTGAAGATTCTTCTTTTGACGGGGAGCTATGGGAACGGCCATTTAAAAGTTTCAAATACTTTAAAAAAAACGTTTTCCAAAATGGGAAAGAACGATGTAATAGAATCGGATCTTTACCATGTCTCCCATCCGTTATTGACGAGAGCTTCAAAATATTTATATATAAAAAGTTTCAATTACGGGAAAAAACTATATGGATTAATTTATTACGGAGGAAGCAGAAACAAAAGGTTTTTCGATATAAAATTCCTGAACTATTATGGAATGAGAAAACTGAAGGGGATGGTGGAGGATGTACAGCCGGATGTGATCATTAACACCTTTCCCATGCCGGTTGTGCCAGAATTGAAAAGAAGAACAGGAATTCAAATTCCCATTGTTCATGTCATTACAGATTTCCGGGCCCATAAAAATTGGGTTCACGATTCCGTTGACCGATATTATGTTGCCACGGAAGAGCTGAAAGAAAATTTGGTAAGCGTTGGCATTCACGTCAACAAAATAAAAGTGTCAGGCATTCCGATCGATCCCCGGTTTGAACAGCCGGTGGATCGGAAACGGTTGTTGGCTTCTTATGGCTTGGAAGCTGAAAAACCTGTCATTTTAATTGCGACAGGGGCTTATGGAGTTTTAAAAGATATGGAAGGCGTCATGAAAAAAATATTGGACCATGGCGAGTATCAAATACTGGTCATTTGCGGAAAGAATGAGGTTTTAAAAAAGCAGTTATTGGATGAATTTTCGCGAAGTCCCAATGTCCGGATATTTGGATTTACAAACCATATGGATGAAATGATGAAAATGGCGACGGTGATGATTTCAAAGCCGGGCGGTATTACGTTGAGTGAAGCGCTTGCCGTTCAAGTGCCGATGTTGCTTTATCGGCCTGTACCCGGCCAGGAGTTGGAAAATGCGAATTATTTTCAATCGAAGGGTGCGGCAATTGTCGCAAATGATCCGGATGAATTGGTTGAACATGCGGTCCGGTTGGCCACGGACGAAGAGCGACGTAACAGAATAATGAAAAACATGAAAAAGATACATTTCCCCAATGCCGCGGAGGTTATTTATGAAGATGTCATGGCTCTGATTGAAAGTAAACATCAAATTATAAGCTAAAAGGAGGTTCGGCAAATGGAGCCTCCTTTTATGCACAAATGATTAAACCATTTTTAATAATGCTTCTTCTCCGATCATGCCTTTGAAAATCCCCAATTTTTCCGCCTCGGTTGTAACGGATTCCAAAGGGGCTTTTAACAATTCGTCAATCGTCCGAACCCCAACCGCACGACCGGCGATGATTTTTCTGTCTGCAAGGCGGGTGTTCAATAATTGTACATCAAGCGCTCCGCACATAATGTATCCAATTTCATTGGAAATCGTTAATAAAGTTGTTTTCGGCAAATGGACAGTGATGGCGGTATACATATGTCCCTGCAATTCAATCGGTTCAATGGAAATCAATCACATCGCTCCTTTCTTTAATAAAATATGGAGCGATGGAAAAAATGTTCTGATAAAGTGCGGGATTTTCCTTTTATTCAAAGTGTGCTTCGAAAAAATGAAAATATAAGGTAAGCATAACTGCCGACGAATATTTCATACTAAGAATACTTTCACAAAACAATCGACCATGATGAAAGAGGTGATTGCCGATGGCTGGTAAAGATGCTTTTCCGAAACTCAGAAACCAAAGCTTGAAACCGAAGTATCAAAAATCGCTGATTAATGGTCAAACGGAAATATCGCTTCATAACCAATTATTGAGAACCGATGCGAAGGCAAGACAATACTAACTCATCATGGCGATTCAGTGAAAGGGCCCGGAACTCAGTTTCCGGGTTTTAAAATTTTAAAAAAATGATTTTTCGTGTATAAATTTTTTTTAAAAAGTCATAATAAATAATGATTTCACAAGACAAAGCGACATGAACAACAGGAGGGATTTCCGATGGACAAAATCACTGAGAATTTTGACTCTGATACTCCACCGAAACTCAAAATGGTGAAGTAAAAGTCCATTGTTCAAGCGCAAATTTGAATATGGATCAAGCACCTTTGAGTTGATTGTTTCATGTCGTAATTTGTGAAATCCGGACCCGGAACTTAGCTTCCGGGTTCTGTTATTTTTTGAATAACGAAACAAATGGAAAACGTCCGCAATTTGACAAATAAATTCCGCACAAATATCCACCTTTTCCATAATCTTTTCTCTAATCCTCAACAACCTGATTTCCACCTCTTTTATTTCCAATGGATTTGAAAATACGACTTAAGACTGAATGGAATTTATTTCTTTAGTCGGTTTATAGGTTGATGCGTTGTCTTTAGAATGGGGGTATATTACAAAGGAGAAAGTCGATATGGAGAAAGTGTATTTATTGTTTACTGATACGGGAACACTTTTTACGAGAATTATCAAACTTTATACGAGAAAAAATTATAATCATGCCTCCATCGCTTTTGATTCGGATTTTCAGGAAGTGTACAGTTTTGGGAGAAAAAATCCCAATAATCCATTTATCGGCGGGTTTGTAAAAGAAGATTTGCGGAATAAACTTTTTTTAAGGAGCAGAGGGGCGATTTACAGTTTTTGGGCAACCGATGAACAAGTTCTTCGCATGAAAGAAATCATAAAAGCCATTGAAACGAATCAACAAAATTATAAATACAATCTGACCGGGCTTATTACATACACGTTCAATAAACCCTCTTATCGGAAAAATGCATATTTCTGCTCGCAATTTGTTGCCCACGTATTAAAAGAAGGGGCAAATTTCAATTTCCGGAAACCCGTTTCCCTTGTATCCCCCCATGATTTGCAATGTTTATCCAATTTACAATTGGAATATGAAGGTCCGTTATTCCATTTGGTGATGAACAAAAAGAGATTGGGCAAGCTCTATCGTTACAATGTCGGATAAAGAATGAAAACTTTGGGAAATGTTGCACCTTTGAATGAAATAGAAAACATGTAGCAAAATAAACAACATAGCAAACGAATGGTTTGAGAGGTGCAACGATGGAAAATATCAATGAAATCCCGAGAGATCAAGGTATCGATCATAGCCTGACCCTGTTGAAAGAAGGATATGAATACATTTTAAACCGCAGAAAAAATTTGCAAACAGACATTTTCGAAACAAGAATATTGGGGAAGAAAGCGGTTTGTTTAGGGGGAAAAGAAGGAGCCCAATTGTTTTATGACCAATCAAAGTTTCAACGGCAAGATGCTTTTCCGAACCGGGTCGTCGAAACATTGTTTGGAAAAAATGCCGTTCAAACTCTTGATGGAGAAGCCCATCGCCATCGGAAAAAAATGTTTTTAAATGTCATGACGAAAGAAAAAGTAGATAATTTCCTGGACATTATGAAAATCGAATGGGAGAGGGCATTGGACGAGTGGAGTAAAAAAAATGAGATTGTCTTTTATGAAGAAATGAAAACTTTATTATGTAAAGCGGCTTTCAAATGGATCGGATATCCGCTTCATGAAGACAATGCAGAGACCTTTATGAATGAATTGGGGGCGATGTTTGAATCACCGGCCGCTTTTGGTCCGGAGCATTGGGCGGGAAGAAACAAAAGAAATCGAATGGAAAAAAAGATGGAGAAATTGGTGGAAAAAATCCGCTCTGACGAAGTGCAAGTACAGCAAGACTCCATCATGCATCAGTTCGTTTTTTATAAAGATTTGGACGGAAACTTGTTGGATGCCGAAACGGCCGCTGTTGAAATCATCAATATTTTACGTCCCGTGATTGCGATTTCCGTCTATATCAATTTCATTGTCATGGCATTGGCACAATATCCTCATGAAAGGGTAAAGCTAAAAAAGCACCCCGGTTATGCCCCGCTTTTTATTCAAGAAGTCAGACGATTTTATCCATTTTTTCCTTTCGCTGTGGCAAAGGCGAAAAGCAGCTTTACATGGAACGGTTACGCAATTCAAGAGGGGACTTTGGTGCTGCTTGACATTTATGGGACAAACCACGATCCAAATTTATGGGACAACCCTGATGAATTTCAACCGGAGCGTTTTGCCAATTGGAAAGATGACCGGTTTAGCCTGATTCCCCAAGGAGGGGGAAATGTTGAAACCACACACCGGTGCCCGGGTGAACAATTGACCATCGAAACGATGGGAATGGCGCTGGATTATTTGATAAATAAAATGGATTATGAAGTGCCGGAACAGGATATGTATATTACAATGAATACGATTCCGAGCATTCCAAAAAGCAAAGTGATTTTGAAAGATGTGAAGCGGGTAAGGGAAAGTATTCATTAAGATGGACTGGGCTGTCTGAAAAGGGCCTTCTTTCAGGCAGCCTATATTTGTGCCATTGGCAATTGGAATCCCAGGAGACCAGGAATCGAGATGATACAGAATAGCCCCACCCGGAGAAAATCCCGGGTGGGACTATCAAAATCAAGTTCGGCCAAAAAGCACAGGGATGGCATGGATAATGTCCATCGGTGTGACTCCATAATTGGATGTTTCTTTTCCTAACTCCTCCGCGGCGGTTGCATGATAGTAGCTTGCGCTCAACATGGCTTTTAATGGATCTTTTTGTTGAGAAACCAGGGAGGCAATCAAACCTGTCAACACGTCCCCGCTGCCGCCTTTCCCTAATGCATCATTTCCATGGGGGTTGATCCAAAGCTCTCCCTTTGGTGTAGCAATGATTGGACGATGCCCTTTCAACAATAGATAAATGCCGTATGTGGATGCCAAATGTTTCGCGGTTTCAAGACGGCCCGCTTCAACTTCGGCAACAGTTTTTCCTGTTAAAGTCGCCATTTCTCCGGGGTGGGGAGTTGCAATAATATCGCCGCTATAATGTTGTAATTGATTCAAATGATTCTTCAGAAAATATAACCCATCCGCATCAACGATCAGCGTTTGCGTTGTCAGCTTTTCCAGCAATATTTGAATCATCGCATCGCCGTCACATTCTCTTCCCAATCCCGGACCGAAGACAATGGTTTTAAATTTGGAATAGTCTATGTTTTCAAGAGCCTTGCAATCTATCGAACCATTGGTATCCGGAAGCGGGAGGAAGAGACTTTCATGGCACGTTCCGGCAACCTGTGAATAAATCGTTTCCGGGATGGCAAGGGTGACAAGGCCGATGCCGGAATGGAAGGCTGCCTTCGCGGTATAAATAGGTGCCCCTACATAATATTTCGAACCGCCAATGATCAAACAATGGCCGAAAGTCCCCTTATGTCCATGTTTTACCCGTTTTGGCAGCGAAGTTTTCGCCGTTTCCGCATCCAACAGTTTTGGCAATGGCAATTGAAGGATTTCAACAATCGAATCGGGAACAGAAATATCAGCCACTTTCCATTCCCCAATCACTTTCGGTCCATTCCCGACGAAAAATCCGATTTTCGGCAGGGCAAAAGTGATGGTTTTTTTTGCTTTGATGGCGATATTCGCCACTTCCCCCGTGTTGCTGTTCAAACCTGAAGGAACATCTACACTGATTACATCTTTATGAGATTCATTCACCGCTTGAATGATTTCGTAAAAAGGGGAACGCACTTCACCCGAAACGCCTGTCCCAAGCATCGCATCAACAATCACATCCGCCGATTGAATATGGAAGAAGATGTCTTCTTCTCCGGCCCGATAAACATAAAGAGGCAACCGGCGATTTTGATACACTTGATAATGAATATGAGCGTCACCTTTCAACTTTTCCTCATTGCCGATAAAGCAAAGCGACACATCATATCCAAAGTCGATCAGACGTCTTGCAATAACAAAACCATCGCCGCCGTTGTTTCCTTGTCCCGATAAAACCAACACACGGGTATAGTTGGGGTAGTCGCGCAAAATCTCCTGCACGACCGCATTTCCCGCGTTCTCCATCAATACAACACCGGGCAGTCCCAACTGTTCCATTGTATAACGGTCCATGATTTGCATCGATTTTTGATCGGCAACATACATAATTTAATCCCCTTTTCATAAGATATTTTGAGATTCTTCCACTTTACTTAATTTTACAATAATCATTTTATCGGTAGTGTGAAACTTATGGGAAAGAACAGGAGTCTTATTATGATAGGTTTGACTAAGTGAAAGAAGAGCTTCATAATGAAAGAGTTAATGTAAAAATCAAGAATGAAGAGAACAAGGGGAAGAAAAAATGGAAACATGGATTCAGGGAATCATGGAGGATTTTGGATATATAGGCGTCTTCTTTTTAATTATGTTGGAAAACTTGTTTCCTCCAATACCATCAGAAGTCATTTTAACCTTTGGCGGCTTTATGACCACTTTTACGGATTTGACGGTGACAGGAGTCATTATCGCTTCAACCCTCGGGTCGGTAGCGGGGGGGATTATTTTATACGGTATTGGTTTGCTATTGGATGTAGAGCGTCTTGTCAAAATCGTTGATAAATACGGGCGCATTCTAAGATTAACAAGAAATGATGTTTATAAAGCGGATGCATGGTTTGACCATTACGGTTTTTGGACAGTCTTTTTCGGCCGGTTTGTGCCGGTCATCCGCAGTTTAATCTCCATTCCGGCTGGGATGAGCAACATGAAATTCTGGCTGTTCCTATTGCTGACGACATTAGGTACATTGATTTGGAACACGGTGCTGGTCCATGTGGGTGCCGCAGTTGGCGACAATTGGACGAAAATTGTTGAAGTGATGGATGTTTATTCAAATATCGCCTATGTTGTGATTGCCATTGCCTTTCTTTTATTTGTCTTCTGGTTCATCAGAAAAAAACAGTTATTGAAAAAATAAGGATGGGAGCGAGTGCCCATCCTTTTTGATTGGAACAAGGAGCTTGCTTTTGTCTTGTAAGCGAATGTCGCTCACCGTTTTTCATCCTTCCTTTTCCACCTGGTCTTTTGGAAGGAAAAATGCAACCAAAAGAATGGCCGGCAAGAGGGAAATAATTTTCATTGTCAAGTTGATTCCAATCGTATCAAGAAGCCAGCCAATCGCAACTGAACCGATTGCGCCCATTCCAAAGGCGAATCCGGTTGTCAGCCCCGCCATTGTTCCGATTTTCGATGGAACGAGTTCTTGTGCATAAACGACCGTAACAGAGAAGCTGATCATAATCAGCGTGCCGATGACAATGAGAAAAACGGGAACAAGCCAAAGGGGCATGTACGGAAGCAGCAAACATAAAGGAATCGGCACGACCACTGAAAGTAGAATCACATTTTTTCGGCCGATGCGATCGGAAAGGGATCCCCCAAAAAATGTCCCGACGACGCCAAAAGCCATAAAAATGAAGATGAAGATTTGTCCGATACGGGTAGTTAAATGATAGTGGTCTATTAAATAGAACACATAGTAATTTTGGATATTTGTTGTGTAAAAAGAACGGGCAAAAATGATGGTAAAGAGCAATAACAGAGCAATTCCCACCTGCTTTTTCGTTAAAGGCGGCAGGGAAGAGACCAGAATTTTCTTTTTCTTTTTATTCAACTTTTCCGCGCGCAATTGGCGTGCATACCATTTTGAAATGTTGAATAATAGAAGTATACCGATGGCTACGAGAAGAAGGAGTACAGCCGCTCCCCGCTGCCCCAAAGCATCCAGAATAAAGGCGCCGATCAAAGGGGCAATGGCTTGTCCCGAATTGCCGCCCACCTGGTAAATGGATTGGGAAAGTCCCCGTTTGTTTCCGGCAGACATAAAGGAAACCCGGGACCCTTCCGGATGGAAAATGGCGGAACCAAATCCTAAAAAGATGGCCGCAATTAAGATGATGTAATATTGACCTGCGAACGCGAACATGCATAAACCGATGAAGACACTTATCATTCCGATCGGCAAAGCGTAAGGCATCGGCTTTTTATCGCTGATGAAGCCGACGATTGGTTGAAGGGTTGAAGAAACCATATTCAAAATGAACGTTATAAGCCCCAACTGTGTAAAAGTAAAACCTAAGTCTCTTGAAAGATAAGGGAACATGGCCGGCGCTATATTTTGGACCGTATCATTGATCAAATGTCCAAATGCGATGGCAATCATAATCGGATAAATGGGTGCTTGAGCATTTTTTTCCGCCAATGTAGTCACACCTTCTATCAAATTTCAAATCCGTTAATTTCCATTTTATATAAAAGTCCGTTCAAATGTGAACTATTTGCTTGCTTCCCAGCGATTTTGCGCTGTTTTGAAGAAATTATACAGGGTGATGGAATACTTTAGTAAAACAAATCAAACAAAGGGGTACATACTTGTGACAGTAAACCAGTATATGAATTGGAAACGAAATATCAGCATTTTTCTGGCGAGCCAAACGATATCGCTTTTTGGCTCTTCCATTGTCCAGTACGCCATCATGTGGTATATCACTTTGACGACCCAGTCGGGAGTCATGATGACGATTGGGATTCTTTGCGGATTTGTTCCCACCTTTTTATTATCGCCTTTTGCAGGGGTGTGGGCGGATCGGTATAACAGGAAAATCTTAATTATCCTGTCCGATTCGGCGATTGCCCTTGCCACACTTATCCTGGCCATTTTCTTCCTGAGCGGTTATAAGTCTCTTTGGATGCTTTTTCTGATGTATATCATCCGATCGATTGGCACGGGTATCCAAACGCCGGCAGTAGGCGCCATATTGCCGCAAATTGTACCGGAAAAACAGTTGACAAAAGTGAACGGAATTAATGGAAGTATCCAGGCATTTGTCATGTTGGTTTCCCCAATGATCAGCGCGGCATTGCTTTCGATCACCACATTGGAAATGTTGTTTTTCATTGATGTGGTAACCGCTGCGATTGCGGTGGCAACATTATTGTTCTTTTTGCGGATCCCGCCGCATGAAAAAGCTTTGGAACAAGGGAAAGTTGGATATTTTGATGACTTTAAAAAAGGATTATCCTATATTAAAAACCATGCCTTTTTAAAAACTTTGTTCACTTTCTTTGCAATCTTTTTCGTTTTGGCGGCGCCGGTTTCCTTCCTTACGCCACTGCAAGTAACCCGCACCTTTGGGGGAGACGTTTGGCGGCTTTCGGCAATCGAAATTGCATTTTCTGTCGGCATGATGATTGGGGGAGCGGTCATTGCCGTATGGGGCGGATTTAAAAACAGAATGCATACCATGGCATTATCGAGCATTTTTCTTGCGGTTTGTACTTTATTGTTAGGGATTGTGCCAAACTTCTGGATTTATTTATGTATTATGGGAATAGCCGGTGTAGGAATGCCCCTGTTTAATACACCTACGACTGTATTGTTGCAGGAAAAAGTGGAGGGGGATTACTTGGGAAGGATATTCGGCGTGTTTTCGATGATTTCAACATCCATGATGCCATTGGGAATGCTTATATTCGGGCCGATAAGCGATTTGATTGACATCGAATTGTTATTAATTGGTACGGGCATTGCCATGCTGATGATCAGCTTCTTTTTAGTGGGCAATAAAGTGTTGGTGGAGGCAGGAAAACCAAAAGAAGAGAAATGAAAAGGGCTTGTCTAAAAAGTCCATAAAAACAGAGCGAATGGAGAAAACAATGAGTTTTTCCATTCGCTCTGTTTCCTTATTTTTGAAATTGGTTTGGGAATTTGCGGCCCTTTTCAGTATGTTGTG
>NZ_JBHSNQ010000179.1:0-26720 GCF_042655065.1 Ureibacillus suwonensis | reverse complement strand
CCCTCCTTGATACTAAAATTTGGTTGGCGAACCAAAATTTATTTTAGCATCAAGTGGGATCTTTTTTAATACCTCGCTATAAGCTATACGGAACCCCCTGCCTAGCAGGGGGTTTTCTTTTTTACAACAAAAACGCCGCTTCCTTTACCAGAGTAAAGAAAGCGGCGTGAGTCTACAGCATCTCATAGCAACACCATGTCGACCATGTAAAACCCATCTCCACTTCCCTCCGCTGGTATTACCCAGATCAGGTGCTAAGGGTCTCAAAGGTACACTTTGATCTCAGCCTATCTAAAGGCACCCCTAGTGGATGTTTCACAATCACAATTTCCAATTTATGTTTATCATATCATGCACAAGCTGGTTGTCAACCAACTTTCTGCCCAATGTTTGCGCAGTCTTCCACAATCCGCTGTCATCAAACGATCGAATGAAAGTAAAACGGTTCGTAAAAGCCCATGGACCAGGAAGAAAGTGCGGGCGGAGCGATAATGAACGGCCAAAGTTTTAGAATGTGCAAGACCTTCGATATGGAGGCCATTTTTTTTTATGTTTAAATATGAAAGACATTAAATAGTCTTAAAGTATATAGGAATTTTTCATTTTTTTTTCAGCCTTTTTTGATACGCTTGTATAAAAAGACTGTGCACAAGAAGGTGAAGGTCGAATGAACATTTTATTTGCTGAAGATGACGAGAATTTGGGAAAAATGGTCCATCATTTATTGCAAAAGGAATATGGCCGAGTGGATTGGGTGAAAGACGGCCAAAGCGCTTATGATTATTCCATATTCACCGATTATGACGTGATCATTTTGGATTGGATGATGCCTGGTATGAGCGGGCTTGAAGTATGTAAGCGCCTCAGAGAAAAAGGTTTTAAAGGTGGAATTTTGTTTTTGACAGCCAAAGATTCCGTTGAAGATGTGGTGGAAGGATTGGACTCGGGGGCTGATGATTATTTAGTGAAGCCTTTCAAATTCGAGGAGCTTGTGGCGAGACTCCGGGCATTGTCACGTAGAGTCGATAAGCCTTTTGAAGAAATTCTATCATTGGATGATCTGGAATTGAATTTATCCAATCATGTTGTAAAAAGAAATGGCAAAGTGATAGAACTTTCAAAGAAAGAATATGAGTTGCTGGAACTGTTGCTGCGCAATAAACACCAAGTGTTGACAAGGGAAATGATCATTGAAAGAATATGGGGATTTGATACAGATGTAACGGAAAACGCATTGGATGCGTTAGTGAAACTGCTTCGGAAAAAAGTGGACGAGCCGGGAAAACCATCGATCATCAAAAATGTGAGAGGCGTCGGCTACAAGTTGAGGGATAGCCATGGAAATTAATAAAGTGAAATTGAAGCTCACCTTGATTTATTCAGGATCCCTCCTGCTTATTTTAATGATGTTTATTTTCGTGCTGTATCTTTTTATTTCGAATGCGATCAATAAACAGGAGATTGAAGAACTGGAACGGTTTTATGAGAAGGAAAACCATGAATTTTTAGAAGAACTGTACAAAAAAAATTATATAAGAATCATACCGGAGAGTAAGCGTAAAAAGAGATTTTTCGAAGATTTTGAAGAAGAGGATTATGATGAAATCGACGAAGAATTTGAAGAGAATGAGCCGTTGAAATATCGACCGGAAAGGGATATTTTCTACTACGTATTGGATGAAAATTTTCAATTAATCGAAGGCGAAGGGACCGTCCAAGGTTTTGAAGAGTATTTTGAAACAGATTTCACCCCTCCATCTTCAAGAACCGTAAAAGAAATCGAATGGGATAAGGTCCATATCCTTTATATCTATTATCCCCTTCAAATGGATGACCGGTTGATCGGAAGCGTTGTTGTCGGAAAGGATATTACCGACGAAAAGCATTTGTTTCAACGAATTATTTGGATATTATTGTTTTTAACCATCTTTTTCAGTTTGCTTTTTGCTCTGGCAGGGAACTTCTTTGCCGGCCAGGCAATGAAACTGATTATAAAAGCATATGAGAAACAAAGAAAGTTCGTTTCTGATGCGTCCCACGAACTAAGAACACCTCTCAGTGTTTTTTATAGTTCCATTGATGTGTTGGCGAGTGAAGAAGAGGAACACTTGAGTCCATTTGGAAAACAAGTGTTGGAAGATGTGAAACAGGAAGCGGAAATGATGCATAAACTTTTGGACGATTTATTATTTTTGGCAAGACATGACCAAGGAAACTTTAAATTGGAACTGGAAGAATTCGATCTCTCTTCACAGGTTCATTCATTGCTGAACCGGTTCAAAAGAATTGTACCATCCCAATTGACACTTCAAGAAAATATACAGGACGGGATCCGGATCAAGGGAGATAAAGTAAGAATTCAACAGCTCCTTTATATATTGCTGGATAATGCCGCACGCTATACGAAAGAAGGATCCATCACATGCTCATTGGCCGAACAGGGAGAGAAAATCTTGTTAAGCGTGAAAGACACGGGAATCGGCATTTCTCCAAAGGATTTGCAACATATTTTTGAACGTTTTTACCGGGGAGATGAATCAAGAAAACGAAACGGAACAGGGCTGGGTCTATCCATTGCCAAAACAATTGTGGAAGCCCACGGAGGAGAAATCGAAGTGAAGAGTGAAGTCGGGAAAGGGACAGAGTTTATAATTAAATTGAAGAAATATTAATTGCATATAAAATCAAAAGGTTATCCGGGAAAGATTGGATCTTTCCCGGATAACCTTTTTAAGAGGGGTTTCAATACGGTATATTAAGGAGGTTAATTAGCACTTTTACTATGAACGGCTTTTAATTTGCCTTCAAAATATCGGATTATAAGCAATGTTGTAACGAAAACAATTCCTAAACAGTAGATAAAGATTGCCCAAACCTGGTCGGAATCGGTTCCGATGAAAATGCCATGGAGAATCATAAACACCCATGCAGGAATCACTAAGAAGTGAAGTTTTTTCCATAGTTTGAAACCGAGTTTTTTCATGAAGAAATCGGAAGTGGCCATGACGATTAAGAACAGATAGAAGGAGATTGTTCCGATTCCGGACAAGAACGGTTCATTTTCGGCAGCGAATGGAATGATTAATTCACTGATTTTATAAGGAACGTAATGATCCACCAATAGCAAGGTGCCGTGGAACACAATGGTCAACATCCCAATCCATCCGCTGATTTTGTGCAGTTCCATCATAAGCTGTTTTTGATTTTTAAAAGAAGAAATCTTTTGCATCAGACCGGCCATGATGGAAAGGGTTAGTAGAAAATAGGCAAGAAAGCCGGATACACGTATGAGATTCCAGTTAGAAAACAGATCCAGTATCATCGGGTTTTATTCCCTCCCGTCTCAATTTTTCCATCAGATTTGACAAGGACATAACTGAACTTTTGGCTGATGTTGGATAAAACAGAGTCAACAGATGCGTCATTCGCCATAAAGCAAACTTTGGCGCCGACTTCCGCATCGATGCAATGGTCCATGACCACCGTTGCCTGGACAATTTCTGTATCTACAGGCATTCCATTTCTTCCGTCCAATAAATGATGTTTTTTCACGTTTCCTTGGGTCCAGCTGCGGTACACAATATTGGATGTGGCAATTCCTCCATTTTGGATGGAGAAAGATCCAATGGTTTTTTCCTCGTCGAAAGGATGTTGGATTCCGATTTTCCACGTTTTCTCTCCGTTCGACCATATGGACATATCTCCGCCGCCGTCCACGATTCCATATTTGCTGCGAGTGTTATTTTGCAGCCATTTGGCAATGGATTCCACTGCATAACCTTTCGCAATTCCGCCCAAATCAATTTTTTGGTCTGTATGTTTGATGATTTGATAGTCGTCCATAAAAATGAGGGGTTCCGATTCGTTTTCATAATGTACATTCGTTGAATCATTGTTGGCCGTATTAAAAGGAAAGGATCGATTATATCCATGGTTCTCCAAAGGTATAAGCATATAAGGGGAAAATCGCCCCTCCGTTTTTTGCCGATATTCTTCCGCTTTTTTCAGAAGGTCGTACAGAATGGGTGAAACACGTACCGTTTCATTTTTTTTGGCTTCATTGAATTGCCAAAGTTCATTATTTTTGCGAAATCTTGAAAATTCCTGTTCGATATATTGAAGAAAGGAAATGACATAACTTTTCCATTCGGTTCCATCCCGATTTTCGATGGTAATGCGAAAATTTGTATTCATGATATTGAGTTGGATGGAATCCATTTCGCTGGCATTATGATCTTCTTGTTTTGTAGTAACCATAATCATCGGCACCTTGATATTGGTTTTGATTGAGCGTAAAGTTGCTCCAGTCCAGTTTAACCAGTTCTTTTTCACGTTCACTCATGGAATCATTGATCTCAATTTCCAGTGCAGCATCGTTAGGGTTCGTTGCTGATGAATGGACCGGCGTATCATTGATTTGGCCCAATACAAATGCTGAAAATGCAACACCTGTAATTCCGACAATCCATTTCGCTTTATTGTTTGCTTTCATTTTTTTCACCCTACCCTTTAAAATTGTTGTAAGACAAATGTTTCGTTTGTTTCGTCCCATTCCACGCTATAACCAAAGGCATTGGCTATAACTGAAAGAGGAAGATAAACCGTTTTTCCATAACTGAAGGCTTTTGCAGGCATTGGTGTTTTGATCATATTTTCATAAGCGGTGTTTGTTCCGGCACGAACGATCAATTCTTCTTTGCCATTGGAAAGTTCAAGAATTCGGCTTTGTTCGTAATATTTCGATTTGATACCGAAAAGTTTTGCCATTTTTTCACCTGACACGAGCAATTGACCATTGGAAGGGAGAACAAGAAGAGTTTCTGTTTTTCCGTTCAATTTAAAGGGAACTTTTTTTGCTTCTTCAACTGGTAAATTGTTGCTGATCGTAATATTGGTATCTCTTGTCCAAACATTCCAGTAAGATGGTTGAACGGTATTTTGTTGGAAGTTTTTATAGTTTCCTTCCCGTTCATATTCTCCTTTCCATTTATAATCGTCGTCATCGTCATCATGGTCGTGTTTATCAAATTTTTCGAAGTAGTTGTTTTTATCGCTCTTTTCGTATTTCGGATAATAGTAGCGATCCCCCTTATAATGGTCATCCGCACTTGCAATGTTTACGACTGATTGAAAGGCAAAGAATAGAATAATAATGAAAATTCCATATTTCAATAATTTGTTTTTCATTTTCCTTTCCTCCTTTTGATTATCATTTTAGGAGCCATTTCTGAAAAAAAAATGAAAGAAAGGGGGATGGGTAAAAAATTTTTTATTTTTTTGACCAAAAATAGGCAGCATCCGGATGAAAGAGGAACAATTCGTACGAAAGAGGGGGTTCACTTCAAAAAGAGTGGTATCCGCACCAAAGGAGGGGCTTTCCGCACTAAAAAGGGCGGTATCCACACCAAAAAAGGTGGCATCCGCACCAAAGGAGAACCTATCTGCACTAATTAAGGCAGCATCCACACCAAAGGAGAACCTATCTGCACTAATTAAGGCAGCATCCACACCAATGAGGGAATCATCCGCACTAATGCAGCTCCCTTCTTCTCCGAAACATAATGTTATCCCAAGAAAAAAAGAGCGAATCTCTTCCTTCGCTCTTTTGTGACTAAAATGAATATGGACACCGGAAAAGAGAATAAAACTGCATGACGATCGCCGATGCAATCAAATCCGACATCGCCAATATTTCAGTTTCAATTTCATCAAACACATCAATATCTGCTTGGAAATTTTGTTGAATCATCGTCACAGCTTCGTTTTTCGTCAATTCCAAATGGGTGTAAAACATTTCTTTCAGAATGTCCTTTGATAAATACGGATTGATCCTGCTCAAAAATAAAACAATTGCATCTGCATTTTCATACCATTCTTTCTCTTTGGCATTCACTGTGCCAGTATCCCCTTTTACCGCTGCTGTTACAAGCTCGGCGGCAATGACCAGGTGTTCTTTGATCAGTTGGGCATAGGCATCTGCAATCTGGTTGCCGTAAAAAGGTCTCAGACAATTGCCCAAATCGGTTGCGTTTTGCAAAAGACGTTTCTGAACAAACGGTAAATCGGGCAACTGAAACACAATACTGATGATGATCATCCGGGTCCAATTCACATGCTCCATCCATAGCAGCCGGTTCATCGCCATAAAATCGGACTCATTTTTACTTATACAACGGTGATCCGGATAGTATTGTTGCCGAGTTATGATGTGCCGCAGTGGTGCGGAGTATTGGGAAAATGGTTGCGGATAGGAGGCGCTGAGGGAGTAAGTGAAAGAACCGTTTGAGGTAAATGGGTACATATTTGATCAATCCCTTCGAATCGTGAATCATCGGGCCCTTTTCTAGTTTACTCAAGAGCAGTGATGATGGTGAAAATCAACGGATTGTTTTCTCCATTAAATTGAGCTTTTTTCACACCAGCCTTTGTAAAAGGGATTATAATGAATGTAGAGTGTTGGTAACAGTTCTGATGAACATAATCAAAGGAGTGCGGAGTTAAGCCGAATGATTGGCGCAATTATTGGAGATATCGTTGGTTCACGATTTGAGTTTAATAATTATAGAAGAAAAGATTTCGATCTGTTCACGAAGGATTGCAAAGTGACGGATGACAGCATCATGACTCTCGCCGTCGCCAAATCCATTATGGAGACAGAGAAAATCCTCAAACCTTCTTTTCACAGTACTCATCCCATTTATTACGCACAAGTGGAAAAAATGAGCGTCAAATATATGCAAGAAATTGGACGCAAATATCCGAATTGCGGTTACGGCGGAAGATTTAAGGAATGGGTTCACAGCGACAATCCCCGTCCTTATAACAGTTTTGGAAACGGCGCGGCCATGCGGGTGAGTCCGGTCGGATTTGCGGTGAAGACAGAACGGGAAGTTTCCCTGCTTTCTAAAGCTGTGACGCGGGTAACCCATAATCATCAAGAAGGAATCAAAGGTGCTGAAGCGGTGGCGGTCGCAATTTATATGGCACAACGCGGATGGTCAAAAGACGAAATCCAGAAAAAAATCGAAGGACAATATTATCCATTGGATTTTACAATTGATGAAATCCGGGATTCCTACAAAACGGATCTATCCTGCCAAGGAACCGTTCCGCAAGCCATCAAAGCCTTTCTTGAATCCACTTCCTTTGAAGACGCGGTACGGAATGCCATCTCCATCGGGGGAGACAGCGACACGATCGCTGCCATCACAGGGGCTATTGCAGAAAGCTATTATGGTGTACCGGCCGATTTGAAAGAAAAAGCCCTTACTTATTTGGATAATGAACTGCTTTCCATTTATCATGACTGGGAAGAGTATTATGAGGAACGAAAGAACAACAAGCAAGTTTCGTGATTTCGATAGGGACTTCAGCTATTTGTCAGCTGAAGTTTTTTTATGCGCAAAGAGATAATCCATTAGTTGCAAGTCGGAAATGTGAGAGCAGAAATAAAGTTTTTGTGATAAAATAACATAAAAATTCCATTACAGGATTTTATAAACAGTGCATTGAATGCAGCAGGATGACGTACTATGTTGTGGAGGTAAAAACATGGAAGAATCAAAGAAGAAAACGACTGCGTGGGGAATCATCGGTGTCGGGGCACTTTTTTTGTTGGGCAAGTTGAAATGGATCCTGCCTATATTGAAATTCCTGAAAATAAAAACATTGATTAGCATGGCGATATATTTGGCAACTTACGCCGTTTTTTACGGATGGAAGTTTGCCTTGGCACTTGTATATCTGTTGTTTGTACATGAATCCGGGCATTTGGTTGCTGCCAAAAAATTAAAATTGCCGACAACTCCTGCTGTGTTCATTCCTTTTGTGGGGGCGTTCATCGGTATGAAAGAGCGGCCCAAAAATGCGAAGGATGAAGCCTTTTTGGCTTACATGGGGCCATTATTTGGACTGCTTGCCTTTTTGCCCGCCATCCCTTTGTATATTTGGACGAAAGAACCTTTTTGGGCATTTGTCATTGTGTTGGGTTCCATCATCAATCTCTTCAATCTCATTCCAATGACACCGCTGGATGGGGGACGGATTGTTTCGGGGATCAGTACTAAGTTGTGGGCAGTCGGCTTGGTTTTGCTTTTGGCTTATGCGATTTGGGCAGGAAGCTTTATAGGTTTTATGGTGCTAATCATGGGGATCATTGAGTGGCGGAGAATTCGGGAAGAGCAGAAGAATATTGAGTATGATCGAAATCGCGCAAAAGATTATCAAGAGATGTTAACTTCCCTCAGAAATATAGCGGAAACGTCCACCTATGAACATTTGCAATATTTCGCCCAATCATTGAAACCGAATTTGCAGGTTGAGGAAAAATTGCAAAACACTTTGCATCTATTGGATGAAGAAGATGGAGAAATGACGGATGAGGAAAAAGAAAGAAAGAGGGAACTGAAGAAACAGGAATTTCTTTCGGCTTTTGAGAAAGAAGTGGAGAGAATACATAACTATGTTGAGGAAACCGCTTCTTATTATCAAACAGATGGAAAAGTGAAGGCAGGTCTTTTCGTCATTTATATTGCACTGGCAATCGTATTAGGAGTTAGTAGTTATTTAAGTTATCCGTTACTTCCTCCTTTGGAATAGGGAGGCGGATTTGGAATGGCCGACAACTTTAATCGGCCTTTTCCAAAGCCAGCTTGATTCCAAATCCGATAATGATGGTGCCGGTGATTCCTTCAATCACATGTTTGGCTCGCGGTTTTCTCATCAAATCGTTCACCACATTGATGAAATAAACAAAAATCACCAGCCATAAAGCGGACAGTACAGTAAAAGTGAGCCCCATTATCAGAAAGGGCAAAAAGGTGTCATTGCCCCGCTCCACAAATTGAGGGAAAAAGGAGAGGAAAAAGAGAGCCACTTTTGGATTTAATAGATCTGTAAAAAATCCTTGTTTGAAACAGGATTTGTTTTCATTCGGTCTTTTGATGTCCACCGGAATGTTGGTTCCATCCTTTTTCACTAAAGACCATAAAATCTTGGCACCCAAGTAAATTAAGTAAACCGCACCAGCGTATTTAATGATGGAAAATAAAAGGGCGGATTTCACAATGATTGCCGATAATCCCAAAACAGCGGCAAACGTATGGCAAAGAAGGGCGCAAATTATGCCCAAAGATGTTTTCAGGCCGCCGATCCGCTGATTGATTAGCGTGTTTTTCGTTACAACAGCCGTATCAGGGCCGGGTAATATTATAAGAAAAATGCACATGAGGACAAATAAAAAGAAATTTTCCAATTCAAAACACCTTTCTAACGGAGTATAGGATGTAATTTATTATATATAAAGGTGAGAAAATTGGAGAAAAAATTTTTAATATTCCCTCATTTAAATTCGGGATTGTAAGAATCATCACAGAATGGGTGGTACAAATCATTTGGAAGCATGGAGACATAAAATGAGAGAGATGTTAAATAAAATTCGGGAACCGGAAGGAATTTCTTCATCGAAAAAAATAGGGTATACAACTTTATTCTGTATTTTAGGTATGATGATGGGGATTATTTCCAAAATATTGGATACTTCCGCAATTAATGAATTGCCTTATGTCCTTCAAGTCTTGGATTTGGGAAACTTTCTTTCCCGTTTGGGAGTTTGGCTTTTCTTCGGAGTGATGATATCGGTTTATAGTAAATCGCCGATGAGGGCCGCATTAAATGTGCTAATGTTTTTTGCAGGAATGGTGGGGAGTTATTATTATTACACTGTTGCAGTGGCCGGGTTTTTTCCAAAATCCTACATGATGATTTGGGTGGCACTGACAATCCTTTCGCCGGTTTTGGCCTTTGTTTGTTGGTATGCGAAAGGAAAAGGATTGGTGCCGATCATCCTTTCCTCCGCCATTTTTATGTTCATGACAAGCCAAACTTTTGTTTTTGGTTTCTGGTATTTTGATCTTACGCATCCATTGGAATTGCTGATTTGGATCGCCACAATCCTTGTTTTATACCAATCACCCGGACAAATCGCTAAAGTGGTGATGATTGGAATGGTCCTTTTTATTATTGTAGGGAGCCAAGTGCCATTATATTATGGTTTGTTCGTTCTTCTTTTCTTGAATTGATAAAGGCTTATTAGGGAAGGTTCCCTTTTTGATGCCAAAAATAACCGCAGACATTTAAAGCGTCTGCGGTTATTTTGGTTGGAGGGTTGACTTCTATTATTAATCATCGATTTTTACTTCCAGAATATCTCCGTTGACGGCGTTGATTTTAATATCGATTTCTGTGTATTTTTGTTTGAATTCAATTTCATAAATTTGCATTCCATAGTCTGCGTCAAGGGACCAGCTTGTTGGGGCAAGCCCTTGCACTTCCGGCACTTGTAAAGCGATTGCGATGGCTTCACTTGGATCCATCACGCTTGAAAGATCCAATATTTCATCAGTATTTTTGTTTCTTTCAAATTCATTTGCATAGATTTCTTTTGTGGTTGCATCAATTTTTAGTTCGTATTCATTTCTTGAATCAAAACCATCGATATCGTAATATAAACCTCCCAATCCTGTTTCTAAATCAACAGATTCAATTTTTGCATCCGGGTAAGTTTGGTTAAAGATTTTCAAAGCCTCTGAAAATGAAACTTTTGGATTAACGATATCAACATTGTTGGCCTGATTTCCTGTTGAAAGATTTTGAATTGGATTTGAAGTGCCTGCTTGATTAAAGGAATCAACATTTTCGGTTGATGTATTTGCGCCGCATCCAGCTAATAAAAGTAATGTGCATCCTGTCAATGTCAATTTTTTTAACATATTTATCCGCTCCTTCTAATTGCCTGCATGATAATCCTTTTGCAAGCTTTCATTTTTTACTTTTTACTTCTACAAGAACATACCTGCCTGTTTATCCCCTTTTTATCTCCTGTCTTCCGATCAAGTATGTTCACCTCTTTCCTTTCCGTTTCGATTTCTATAAAATGATCAGAAATTTTTCACCGCCATCCAGCACTTCGAAACCAATATCATCTTTGTGATTATCAAGATACTACTGAATTCTGAAAATTGTATGAAAGAAACGAAAAAGGATTAACAAAATAAAAAAACAACCGGAAGACGGGTCCCGGTTGTCGTTTTGGCGTATGGTGAGGAATTGTTTCGGTGGATCATGAATCCCCATTTTATCTTGGGAATGATGCAAAAGGAATAAGAATTGGGGCTATATAAGTGGGCGGTAAAATCTCCTTTCCGATTTTGCCGCCTGAGTTTTGGTATTAATGATTCAATACTTCTTTCATATAGTCGACCAATTCTTTGCTGCGTTTTTCCAATAATTCAATTTCATTGAAAACTTCCTCCGTTATGGAAGCCTGTTCTTCGGAAACAGCGGAAACTTCTTTTGTCCCATTATTTAATTGATCTAAGTTGTCCCGAATGGTATTTAATGACTTACTGATTGTTCCCAAAGCTTCTTTAGTATGCAGGGAAAGCTTCCGAATTTCTTCGGCCACTACACCGAATCCCCTTCCGGCTTCACCGGAGCGGGCTGCTTCGATAGCGGCATTTAACCCTAAAAGATTCGTTTGACTTGAAATGCCTTCAATCAATTTAACGACTTCTTCAATATGTTTCGATTGTTCAAAGGATTTGGAAGCCTGTCCGCTGATATCAGTGCTTGTGGCAGTCAGTTCCTGGGATTTTGCGGAGAGCCGTTCCATATTTTTATGTAAAGTTTGAATGATTTTATTCATTTCTGCCAAGGCGTTGTCAATATTGGCTTCACGATCGAGAGGTTTTGAGTATGTAAGAATCCCGACAACTTCTTTTGTTCAAAGTCGTGAATGGGCAAGATCTTTGAGGCTACGGGCATCCCAAAATATTCAGGCGGAAGGGTCATGGAAATTTTTTCACCTTTTAATACATTTTGAAAGGCATTATCGTCGTTGGAAAAAATGGAGTCCCCCACTTTCACATCTATATAGATTTTATCAGAGGGTGAAAAATAAATATATTTTTCCTTATCAGTGATTGCCAGAGCTGTGGAAGATCCCAGCGTTTCTTTGATCACAGGGGCAATGTCAATAAAAGCTTGCAAACTACGATTCAACTTTAAACATTCCTTTCATGGATTGTAATGTTTTTCCAGTATAGCGGTTATTTTTTATATCGACAACTTCCGGGTTTTTTCGACCCTGTTTATTAATCAATTCTTATAAATTGATTTGAAATATATTATAAACTCTGTTATTTTATGGGTAAACTAATTTACATTTTGTAAATTAGTAATAATAATTAGGAGGTTTTTATAATGAGATTGAAAGACAAAGTTGCCATCATTACTGGTGCGGCAAGCGGCATGGGTGCTGCAGAAGCGAAATTGTTCGCCAAAGAAGGGGCAAAAGTTGTAGCAACTGACGTGAATGAGGAATTGCTGCAAAAAGTGGCCGAAGAAATCAAAGCGGAAGGCGGGGAAGTGTTGGCTATCAAACATAACGTGGCTTCCGAAGAAGAATGGAAATCAGTTGTTGCAAAAGCCGTTGAAACATTTGGAAAAGTGGATGTACTGGTGAACAATGCGGGCATTTCAACCGATAAAACGCTTGCAAATATGACGATGGAAGAATGGAACCGCGTGATGGATATCAACTTGAACGGCTGTGTGATGGGAATGAAATATACGATTCCTGAAATGCAAAAAGCGGGCGGAGGTTCAGTGGTCAACATTTCATCTATCGGCGGCATTGTCGGTATGGCCGGTTCAAGCCCATATACGGCGGCAAAAGGCGCATTGCGTGCATTATCAAAATCCGCTGCAGTGGAATACGCAAAAGATAAAATTCGTGTAAACTCTTTGCATCCAGGCATTATCGTGACGCCGATGACAGCACCGACAATTGAAGCGGCAATGCCATATTATAAAGCGTTCACACAACTTCCATATTTCGGAGAACCTGAAGATGTGGCTTATGGCGTACTATTCTTGGCTTCCGATGAATCACGTTTTATGACGGGTGCCGAATTAGTGATTGATGGCGGTTGGACAGCGTTGTAATTTGTTTTTTCATTGATATTTTCATGCTACTATACAAGTAGTAGGTGATATCAATGAAACTGGACCCAAGACAGGCAAAATCGAAAGAAAAATTGCATAGCGCATATTTATCTTTGATGAAAGATGGAAACGTGCAACTCACGATTCAGCAAATATGCAAAGAGGCCGGTTTGACGAGGCCGACATTTTATAAACTTTACAACGATATCAATGAGCTCAGAAGGGATCTATTCAATCATCTGTTGTTGCAGTTGAAGGAAGCCCTGACAATTCAATCCCCGAAACCACTGAAAGAAATGCCGAAAGAAGAAATGCCAAGAAACTTATTTTTGCTTTTTGAGCATATCCAAAATAATCGCATTGCTTATGAAACTTTTTTAATTCATCAACCGGATGCGTTATTTATTCAGGGCATTTTGGATATATTAAAGAGGTATGTGGAAGAAGGGATTCATTATGCCGAAACCCGTCAATATTTGCTGAGTGAAAATGAGGAATTGATCATTTCGTATATTGCGGGCGCCTATTTGGAAAGCATCCGATGGTGGATTACCACCAATTACAAATGCACTCCAAATGAAATGGCAGCCACGCTTATCGAATTATCGATAAATGGTCCATACATAAAGCGATTTAATTAGATGCTTTGATTGGCTCATCATCCATTAGATGTCAGGCCTTTCACAAAAAGAGGCTGGGACATAACTAATAAAGTGAACGAGCTGCAAAAAGATTTTTTGTAATAAATTGATTGGAGTGACGGGGCGACTCCTGCGACGAGCCCTCTCGAGACCCCGCAGGAGCGAAGGATTGAGCTCCGAGGAGGCTCGAGTCGGGCCCGCGGAAAGCGTCCCCGGAACGGAAATCAATTTTCTTCAATTATCAAAAAAACACCATTTTCTCCCGGGAGAAAATGGTGTTTTTTATCTTTTGTCCCAGCCTCTTTCTATATTATTTTTTTTGAATTGAAATTGTCCATGTAGCATCATCAATTTGCTCGAAATTGGTTACTGTATGCCCTTCTTCGGCAGCCCAACGTGGGATGGATTCGGTAGCTTGAGTACAGTCAAAATCGATGACCAATTCATCGCCCGAGTTAAGTTCTTTCATCGCTTCTTGTGCTTCAAGTAAAGGGAATGGACAAACCATGCCAAGTACTTCCAATTTTTTTCTCATCGCCGTTTCCTCCTTTAATTTTTGAGTGCAATTTCTTGTTGATTCAATGCATTAAACCGAGGCGGGTTGTTTTTCGAGTTTAACGGATTTGGCTTTTTGGCGTGGACGAACATAGACAAAATATGAAGCCGTCCAAGTGCCTAAAATCATGAAGAGCAAACCGATCCAACCTTGCCATGTCATAACGGCCGTCATCACCAAGCCGTTCCCGATTGAACAACCTCCGGCAAGACTGGCTCCAACTCCCATTAAATTACCGCCAATAAAACTGTTGATCCCCGTTTTAACATCCGGCATTCTAAAACGGAATTCATTGCTGCCCTTTGCCGCAATAAATGAACCTGCAAAAATACCTAAAACCAAAAAGACGCCCCAGTTGATAAATGTACTATCTCCAGTAGTTAAATACTGAAGGATATTCGCTGAAGGTGTCGTAATTCCAAGTCCGAATACGCGTCCGGTTGCCGCACTTAATGGCCAAGCAAGAAATGCGATAATTCCAATTAAAGAGGCTGTAGCAAACGGATTCCAACGTTTTTCAAATAAAATATGTGCCAAACCTGTACGTTTTGGTTTTAAAGTCGGAATTGCGATTTTTGGTTTTGTGAATTGTTTGTATAAAATGAAGCCGACAATCGCCGCAAATGGTATGACGAGGAACCAATGATTGATTCCGATGGTATCTGGAATGGAATTCGCAGGGAGCACACCAACTTGTTGGAACTTCTGATTAAATGGTGCGAGTACGCCGCTTTTCATGATTGTACTCATTAACATATAACCGGCTAATGCAATCCAGCTTCCAATGAGGCCTTCACCAGCACGGTACCATGTCCCCGTTGCGCAGCCTCCCGCCAAAATAATGCCGATGCCGAATATATAAGATCCAATGATGACAGAAACAATAGGAAATGCTCCTGCCGAATATTCGAAAACCCCCAAATCCATCAGCAAGAAAACGCCTATGCTTTGAATCGCAATAGCAAGCAGCAATGCATAGAAAATGCGGTTATTTTTCGCCAAATACATATCGCGAAATCCGCCGGTTAAGCAAAAACGTCCTCTTTGCATGACGAAACCTAACGCGGCCCCACAAAGTAGTCCAGAGATAATCATGTATGCCATATATGTTAACCCTCCTAATCTAATCTATAGTAAAAAGATATGAATATAATACATTCAGAAACACCAATAATCAATAATAAAAATAAATATAATAAAAATAAGAAAATTTACAAAATTAGTACACTTTAATCGTTTAAATGTTGGTGAAGTGGAAAAATATCTCTTTCGGGAAGTTTGAACTTTTGAAAATTTTTCTAAAAAAAATCAATTTTTATTGAAATTTTTTAGGGATTTCCTCGTCATATATTTAGAAGAAATTTTTAAATGAAAAAGTAGAAAGAGGGAATTGATATTGAGATTGTCTGAAATTCATCCGATTTTCTATCACGCTCGCATCGAGCAAAAAAGACTTTTTCGAGCAATCACAGATTTCACGAAAAGAAACCAGTTTGCCAAAACGCGCGATTTAACGACCACTTTCCCTTTTACTTGCAAAAAACATCAATCATTATTAAGAAGGAAATTGGGCAACAGTGATCCACAGTTGCAAGAAAATAAAATTACCAATTTAAAAATTGCGACAAGTAAAATTGACGGTGTCATCATCAGGCCAGGAGAGACTTTTTCCTTTTGGAAACTTGTGGGGAGAACAACGAAGTCAAAGGGATATATTGAAGGTATGCAATTAAAAATGGGGGAAGTAAAGACGGGAATTGGCGGTGGCATTTGTCAGCTGGCCAACTTGCTCTATTGGATGGCTCTACATACTCCCCTTGTTGTCGTTGAAAGACATCATCACAGTTTTGATCCGTTCCCTGATTCGGGCAGAACCCTCCCGTTCGGCAGCGGGGCAAGCGTTTTTTTATAACTATGTGGATTTGCGTTTTTACAATCCAACAAATCAATCCTTTCAAATCAAAGTGTGGGTGACGGACAAACATTTAAAAGGCGCGATCTATTCAGATACGGAAATGCCATGCTCATATCATATTGAGGAAAGAAATCATCAATTTTTGCAAAAAGACGGTAAAAACTATCGTCAAAATGAAATTTGGCGAAAAACATACGATAAAGTGACAGGGCAAATGATAAAGGAAGAATTATTGATTGAAAATTTCTCGGAGGTCAAGTATCCGATTCCCCCTGAGGTTTTTCAACATAGTGGATATGAATTTTGTGTGGTAGATGAAGCGTAGAAAGATGATAATAAAAAGTGCCAGGTACTTTAGTTAGGTACCTGGCACGACTCTTTTCATGAAATTTTAAAATTGTTTATATGTGTTCTTAGTTCTTCCGCTAAGTCTGTTAAAGATTTTGCAGAGGAATTGATTTCTTCCATGGAAGCCAATTGTTCTTCCGTAAATGCTGCAACTTCTTCAGAGTTAGCGGCATTTTCTTGGGAAACTTTTGTAAGAATATTCATTTTTGCAACAATATCTTCCACGTTCGTATAAATCTGTTCCATTGTGTCTGTAATTTCTTCGATTTGTGGTGTAATCGAATGGGATGTTTCTATGATTTTTTTAAATTTTTCTGCTGTCGTTTCAGTGACGGTTAATCCTCGGTTCGTATTTTCCAGCACTTCATTCATTAATTTTACAGAAGTGTCCGTATCATTTTGAATGCTTCGAATAATTTCTTCTATTAATTTAGTGGAAGATTGAGATTGTTCAGCTAGATTTCTTACTTCATCCGCAACAACAGCGAAGCCTTTACCGTGTTCGCCAGCGCGAGCCGCTTCAATGGCCGCATTTAATGCAAGCAGGTTGGTTTGATCAGCAATGCCGCTGATAACACTTAAAATATTGCCGATTTCTTTTGAACGGGAAGATAATGATTGAATCATTTCATTGGATTTGTCGACAGATTCATGAATATGTTTCATTTGATTTACGTTTTCCACAACGGCTACTCTTCCATCTTCAGCTTCTTTTGAAGATTCTCTGGCAAGTTGTGTTACTTGCTTAGATTTTTCAGAGATGTTGGATATGCCGCTAAGAATATTTGTAAGCAATCTATCATTTTGTTCGATATGTTCATTGGCTTGTTCCGCTCCGCTTGCAATTTCTTGAACAGCGGCTGAAACTTGTTCTGTTGCATGAGCGGATTGGGTTGAACTTGCTGATAATTGTTCCGATGAAGAAGCCAAATGTTCAATCGTTTGCTTAATTTTTTTAATCATGCCTTCCAGATTGCTGATCATTCCGTTAAAACTGTTGCCGAGTTTTCCGATTTCATCTTTTGATTTTACTTGAACTTTCTGAGTAAAATCTCCTTCAGCGATTTTATTGGCAGAATGAACCAATGATTGGATTGGTCTGATTAATGAACGAACAATTAACAGGATTAATACGCTGCCAATGATGATGCTCGCAATCAGGATAATGATCGTATTTTGGAGAATTGGGAAAGCTCGATCGTTGATTTCACTGGAATACATAGTTCCAGCCAACTTCCAACCTGTTAAATCGTTGGTTGTAAAAAACATTTCTTTTTGTTTGCCGTTAAATGTATAACTGAAAGTGCCGGAATCTTGTTTATATAGTTTTTCATATTGGTTTTCATTTGGCATTTCTGAACCTTCATCCAGCTCCGGATGATAAACAATATTGCGTTTTTCGTCAGCAATAAAGGCATAACCGGACGTTCCGATTTTAATTTGGGAAGCAAAGTTTTTAATTGTATCTAGCTCTACATTAAATGCAACAACACCATGTCCATCTTTCGTTGTTTCGGCTACTGTGACAACTAATGTTCCAGTTGCTAAAGAGGTATAAGGTGCCGAAATAATCGCTTCACCTTTATGTTCCATGGCTTTTTGATACCATTCTCTAGTCCGTGGATCATAATCATCGGGGTTTTTCATTGAGGCAGGTGCATTAATGTATACTCCGTTTTCTGTTGCAATATAAACGAGGGATAAGTCATCATGAGTTGCTTTAAAACTCTCAAGGGCTTTTGAAATTTCTTCACTTACACCGATATTGGAATTTTCTACAACGGCGACTTTTGTGGCATCTAACGTCTCCGCTAAATAATTGACATTTTTTAATAATGGCGTAAAAAATGTTGTCACAATTTCATCCATTGAGTTCATAGAGGAAGTAGCGGATTCATTAAATTCATTTTCCACAACCTTTTGAGCATAGTGGTATGAAAGTACACCAACAATGACGGATGGTACAATTAACATTAGCAAAAAAGATGTCCATAATTTGTTTTTCATTGATGAGTTGATTTTTGTTGCTTTCATAACATTTTCCTTTTCTATTATTTTTATAGTGGCAACACACTAAAAGCATGCGATATTTTTATCGTATAGTTTTGGAATTTTTGAAGAATAAAAGAGTGTTTGATAATAATTTTTTTACAGCGATTTTATCAAGTGTTTCAAATTTTAAAAATTATACTAAAATAATTATTGTGTTTTTATAAATAAAAAAGCCTGTAAGTATATTTACAGGCTCTGAAGATTGTTTCTTTTTTCAATTTGAATGGTCATATGATGCAATGAAAAATCATCGTGAAGCATCTTCTGGATTTTTCTTAATACAACTTGCTCATCCGCATCTTGTGAAACAATTACGTGGCATGTAAATGAAGGGTAGTCGGAAGTGATCATCCACAGATGCAAATCCGCCACTTCTTGCACTTCTTCAATCGTAAGCAATTTTTCTTTAATCATGAGGGTTGATAATTCCTTCGGTGCCGCTTCCATAAATATGTTGAATGATTCCCTCACCACCCGGAACCCACTGGTACTAATGACTATGGCCACAATCATGCTGGCAATGGGGTCCGCCAATTTCCATCCGAAAAGCAGGATTAAGATCGCAGCGGTAATCGCGCCAACAGATCCGAGCATATCCCCGAGCACATGGAGAAATGCGCTTCTCACATTTAGATTATCCTCATTTCCTTTGTTTAAAATAAGAGCAACCGCAATGTTTACCAATAAGCCAATCACCGCTACAATCAACATTCCCATGCTGGCGATTTCCGGCGGTTTCGTAATGCGGTGGATCGCTTCGATCACGATAATAATGGCGATACCAATCAATGTCATCCCGTTCAGGAGGGCGGCAAATATTTCAATTCTGCGGTATCCGTAAGTTTTTTTGCTGTTAGCCTCCTTTTGGCCAATGATGATGGCAAATAAACTGAAACCCAATGATAAAGAATCCGTCAACATATGTCCGGCATCGGACAGCAAAGCCAAACTGTTTGTGATCAGTCCCCCAACCACTTCGACAAGCATAAAACTGGTAATAAAAATAAAAGCCCATTTTAGAGCATTTTTATTTTTATTATCTTCGAGCTGACCGTGGTAATTAAGATGATTTGGATCCATCATAAATAACACTTCTTTCCATTCGTCTTTATTTTTTATCATAGCAAATAAAAGGTGGAAATAATTTGTATTTTTTAGGTAAAATCTCATCTTCATATTATAGTATGCCGCGCCCCTTTTTGGTAATCAAATCAACCTGCAGTTGATGAATGTTCAAAAACGTAACTATTATTTGATATAAATTCGTTCCCTTTTTCATTAAGATAAGAATAAAGGATGATGATAAATATGGATCATTTTCAATTTACAAAGATTTTTGCAAATCGTCGAAAAGAATTGAAGTTGACACAGGCACAAATCGCTGAATATATAGGGGTTTCAAGAGCGGCGGTTTCCAAATGGGAAAAGGGGCAAAGTTATCCCGACATTACACTGTTGCCCAAATTGGCGAAATTATTCCATCTCTCAATTGACGAATTATTGGGTTACAATTCCCAGATGACCAAAGATGAAATACGGCAAACCTACATCCGGCTTTCAAAGGAGTTTTCAAAACAGCCTTTTGAACTGGTTGAACAAGAAATTGAGGAACTATTGAAGGAATATTATTCCTGCTTGCCATTTGTTCTAAAAATGGCACAACTTTATTTAAATTACGCTCCCAAATCGCCTGATCGGCAAAGAACATTGAACAGAGTCATTCAACTTTGTTCCCAAGTAAAAATGTTCAGCAAAGACTTTTTGCTCATTAACGAAGCGACGATGATGGAGGCCGTTGCATTATTGCAATTGGGGAAACCGGAAGAGGTTTTGGAATTATTGGGAAATGATATAAATCATCCTGTGGAGGCCAACCAGCTCATTGCAACTGCCCATCAAATGATCGGAAATTCAAAGAAGGCTAAAGAAATCATCCAAGTCAGTTATTATCAAAATTTGGTGCAACTGGTTTCCTATGCAACGGAAAGCATGATGATGGAGATGGAAAACGGGGATTATGTGGAGGAAACGGTTCAAAAAATTCACCGGCTTATTCAGCTCTTTGATTTGGAAAGCCTTCATTTCAATACTTGTCTGATTTTCTACTATAAAGCTGCCGCAGTATTTGTTTTAAAGGGTCTCCAAGAACAAGCGATGGAGATGCTGCAATGTTACGCAAAGCTTTGTACAAAAATAAAATTTCCGATGAAGCTGCAAGGAAATTCTTATTTTTATTTAGTGACCGATTGGATAGAAAAAACATCCGTCATTGGCGGAGAAGCTCCGAGGGATGAACAATCCATTAAAAAGGATTTGGTGCTGACCATTTGGAACGATCCAATTTTTGCACCTCTGAAAGAAATCAACGAATTTAAAGCAATGATGCTTAATTTGGCATGTCATTTAAAGGTGGAGGAGGTTCTAAAATGATGGACATCAATTGGGCGTTAGTGGCCCCGCTGTTTGTAATTCAAGTTGTTTTGCTGATTGTTGCGCTGGTGGATTTAATCCGCATTGAGTCGACGAACGGGCCGAAGTGGCTATGGGCGTTGGTTATCATTTTTATTAATATCCTTGGACCAATTGTGTATTTTATTTTCGGGAGGAAATCATGATTACCGTTCAACATTTAACCAAAAGTTTTGGTACGCAAACTGTGGTATCGGATGTTTCGTTCACCCTTGAAAACGGTTCTTTTACGGCGCTGATTGGTCCAAATGGCGCCGGGAAAACAACCATATTGTCCATGCTCGCCGGCTTATTGAAACCAACCAAGGGAACCGTGAGCATGGAGGGGATCAAGGATATCCGGAAGGAAATCGGATTTTTGCCCCAATATCCGCAATTTTATCCATGGCTGACGGGTCTGGAATTCATTGAAATGACGGCAAAGTTGAGCGGGATTTCCGCAAAGGATGCCAAAAAAGAAGCGGAAAAAGTTTTGGAATTTGTCGGCCTTAAAGACGCCATCCGCAAAAAAACATCCCAATATTCCGGCGGTATGAAACAACGGCTTGGCATTGCCCAGGCAATTGTCCATAAACCGAAACTGCTGTTATTGGATGAACCTGTATCTTCCCTCGACCCGGTTGGAAGAAGGGAAATCATGAATCTGTTGAAACAATTGCAGCTTGATTCCACGATATTGTACTCAACCCATATTTTAAATGATGCGGAAGAAATGACCGATCAACTTCTTTTTTTGAAAAAGGGACAGGTTGTGGAAAAAGGTTCTTTAAACGAGATTCGGGAAAAATTTGATGTGCCCCGTATTCGAATTCAATTTGCGAAAGTTGAAGAAGCTACCGGTTACGCTTCTCAAACAAAATGGTCCACTGAGGTGGAAGGAACTGTTGTTTATATCCATATAAAAGATTATTTCCCCACAATGCAGCAAGTGATGGGGGAACTATCCAATTCCCCATTTACAGTATTAAAGATTGAACGGGAACTGTTGACCCTTGAAGAGATTTTCATGAAGGTGGTATCGCCATGAGGAAATTCACCACACTATTTCAAAAAGAATTGCGGGAAAGTTGGCGCAGTTTCAAGTTTTTGTGGATGCCGCTCCTTTTTATATTTCTTGGCATCTCGGATCCTATCATGAATTATTATATGGAAGATATTTTAAATGCGGTGGGAAATTTACCGGAAGGATTCACCATGACATTTCCTGATTATACTCCTGCGGATATTTTGCTCGCTTCCACTGGCCAGTTTCAGTCGATCGGTCTTATTGTACTCGTGATACTTGCGGCGGGGATGATCAATCGGGAGAGGCAAAATGGAACGGCCCTTTTCTTATATGTGCGGCCCATTTCATTTACAGCTTTGTTTTTCAGCAAATGGGCGGCAATAAATTTGCTTGCCGTTTTCAGTGTTATTTTGGGTTATGGGGCGAGCATGTATTATACAGCCATTTTATATGGTACTGTGAAGCCCCTTCTTTTTATTCAAATGGTTGCAAGTTATTGTGTCTGGATTTTCTTTGCAACGACCATTGCCCTTATGTTCAGTGCCATGTTCAAAACAGCCCTTTCCATCACATTCACGGTGATCCTTTTGCCTATTGGCGTTCTTATCCAGTCATTGATAGGACAGTTTTGGAACGTTTCACCATGGAAATTGGCGGATTACAGTGTCCAATTATTAACCCAAAGCGAAAACGAATATTATGTGAAAACATTGGTGTTAACAATCGTTTTAACGGTCATCTTTATGATCATCGGTGTCCTATTCACCCGGAAAAATGCTTCGACAGTTAAAATCTAAAAAAGTTGGAAGACCTTTTTCATCATCGAGAAAAGGTCTTCCGCTTCATTAATAGCCCCAATCGATTACTTGCCATTTTCCTGTTTTACTGTTTCGCTTCAATATCCACATCCAATCCGTATAGGTTGAATCAGGATTAAATCCTTGATTGATGCTTGACGGGCCGGTTTTGAAATTGGAAAACAGGATGATCATATCTTCTTTTTTCAGGCTTTTTCTCACTTCATCACCGGAATTCACATAAACTTCAATTTCTTTTTCGTAGTCCTCTTCGGAATACCATAACTTTGTCAAATGGCATCCTTCGAAAGATTGGAACTGTTCTTTTACTGCTTCCATTGCCTCATGAATTTCTTCTTCGGTAAAGTGCCTCGATTTCTCCATTTCAATAACGGCATCTTTTGTTTCCCCATTTTTCGCGCACGCTGTTAAGACAAAGATAAGGCAAATGAATCCCAGAAAATACACCCACTTTTTTGCGTTCATATAGAATCCCCCAATTCAATTCATTTCTTAATAAGACAATATGAATCAAAAATGAGTTCCAAAAAATATGAATTCAACACTTTGAAAATAGTACAACCTGTTATATGCTAATATAATTGGATGGATGTAAAATCAAAAAATTACTATAAGGAGTTATAAAATGAAAAAGATATTAAACTCTTTCATTTTGACGATGGCCGCCATTATTATGATGGTTGGTTGCACAAGTATTGAACCGTCAACAAACGGCAGTGATCAAACAGTTGAACAATCCGCAACGAAGGAGAGATCCGCCGAAACCATTACCGAACGTTTTCCAGGATATAAACTGATAGAAGTGGATGGAGGGGATTTGTCCGGGCATCGCGAACCCAACGTGGTAGTGGATATTGGCTTTGGCGATCGGGAGTACTGGGCATTTACGAACGAATACGGGCAGCTTGTAAGGGTGATTGCCGATGAAATCATTTTGCAGGATGACCGCACAGAACCTGTCACATCATCCGGAAGATATTATGATGATGAAGCGAAAGTCCCTGGCGTCGAAAGACCGGATTTGGATGAAGGGCATGTCATTGCCGATTCTTTGGGAGGGGTATCCAATGCATATAACATTACACCGCAAAATAGCACACTGAACCGGCATGGCGATCAGGCCTATATGGAAGATGTGATTCGTAAAGCGGGGGGAGCAACGGATTTTGAAGCGATCATTACATATCCAAATACAACAACACAAATACCTTCCCATTACAAATACACTTACACGGTGAACGGGCATAAGGTTGTGGATGAATTTGATAATGTGGATCCCGATAAAGTAAACGAGTCGCTTGGATTGACCCGCAATAAAAATTCGAAATCAGCCGGTTCCAACAAAAAAGGGGATATTTCCGCGATCGATACAAACGGTGACGGCCAAGTATCCATAAAAGAAGCGAAAGCGGCAGGATTCAAGATGCCGATTACGAAGGATCATTGGCTCTACCCTTATATGCATGATGCGGATCAAGACGGTTTGGTAGGAGAATAATCTGCATTGACGATAAAAGATAACGGTTGTTTGTGCGGATCGGTTTGTAAACAGAAAAAGCTCTGCAATCCTGGTTGGATTGCAGAGCTTTTGATTCTTATTAAGATAAAACTTTAAATTGACTTACTTCTTCCTGAAGCATTCGGGCGCCATCACTCAAAGATTTTGCAACATCATTGATCTCATTCAAGCTGGCTGTTTGTTCTTCGACAGAAGCATAAACCGTATTTGACTGTTCCGCCGCATGATTAGCCAAATTCGCCATCTCTGAAACGGAGGCGGCGACTTCTTCCGTGCTTGCCGAAATTTCTTCTGTGGAAGCGGAAATTTCTTCAATTTGAGATGACATGGTTGTAATGGCATCCAAAATATCGTTGAAGGCCACTTGGGCATCTTGCAAGTATTCCACACCTTGATCGACGTTTTGGACAGTTAGGTTCACACTGTTTTCCACTTCTTTTGTACCGGTTTGAATTTGTGAAGTAAGTTCAATAATTTTTTGAGCCGAGTTCTTAGATTCTTCTGCAAGTTTCCGGACCTCGTCTGCCACAACGGAAAATCCTTTTCCATGTTCACCCGCCCGTGCAGCTTCAATTGCAGCATTAAGGGCCAACAAGTTTGTTTGCTCCGTTATATTCGTTATTACATTGGTGATGTTTTCGATTTCCGCTGATTGGCTGCTTAAATGTCTTATTTTTTCTTTGGTTTCATAGGATGATTGTTGAATCACTTTCATTTGTTGTTCGACTGTTTTTATTGTTTTGCCGCCTTCTTCAGAAATGGAACGGGTATTGATTGTTTGTTCCAACAGGGTTTGAGCGGCTTCTGCGATTCTGCCGACTCCTTTTGCTGTATCGTCAGTTGCAGCCGCGCATTCCTGGCCGGTAGCCGCCGCTTTGGAGCCGTTATTTGCAAGAAGTTCCACTGAATTTGCGACATCTTTTGAAGCGTGGGCGATTTCTTGAGTGCTGGCAGCCAATTGTTCGGCGGCCGCCGTCGTTTGGGAAACATTTGCCGATACGTTGCCGATTAAGTGGGCAAGGTTATTTTTCATTGTATTAAAGGCTTGTGCCAAATCATTTATTTCATCTTTTGTTTTCACGGATACATCTTCTTCGCGAAGATCCCCGGTAGCCATCACTTGAGCTGCTTTTGTCAATTTATTTAAAGGAGCAGAAATATTTCTTACAATAATGATGGTTAATAGAATCGAAACGATTGCCGATAAAGCCGCAATCACTATTTGAATGATTATGCTTCTCTCCGCATGGGATGTAGTGTCCACTTTTGTTGTATTCATTTGTTCTGTTTGGAAATCAATGATGGTATTGATTGCATCCTGAATCGCTACATTCGCCGGCACCGCATTATTAAAAAGCACATCATAAGCCTCGTCCAACTGTTTTTTATCGACATAATCAATCACTTGATCGACATATTCACTGTATAATTGTTGCTGTTCTTTGACGATTTTGAATTGCTCGATCATGGAAGCATCCCGGAATAAAGATTCGATTTTTTCGACCGTTTCAGCAACAATTTTCCTTTGTTCATACAACTTTTCCAAGTCTTCATCGCTCTGGCGCAATACATAAGATCTGAGATACAAACCTTGCAGAGAAGAAGCGTTTTGAATTTTCCCGACTTCAACGACCTTATGCACCCGATCGTCAATTAAGTAAGAATAATCGTCATTCACTTTTGAAATTTGGATGGAAGAATAAGTTGCAAGAACGATTAAAATGAAGATAATTGTACCGAAGCTTGCAAGTAACTTGGTTTTGATTGACATATTTGTTCACTCACTCCGTTAATTTTTTGATATTTTATAATGAAAAAATTTGTAAAACAAAAATAAATAATAAAACAAAAGAATAAATATGGGTATTTTAACCCTATAATATAAAACCGTATAATTAGGTAAAAATACTCATTTTAATGGTATAAAAAAAGTCTAAGTTTATTGCAATTATAATTTCGACAGAATGAAATAGAATTTAATAGGAAAATTGATTTTTACCGTTTTTTCATAACTAATAAAGTAAATTCCGGTATAAGTAAGCCAAAATGATCCGTTATTGATGACTATAAGAAATCAGGCCAGGTAATCCTACACACAGATCCCCTGATTTTGAGCCGATTGAAATATGAAATTAAACAAGTAAACGGCGATTCAATCAGAAGAATCGCCGTTTTTTGTTGAAAAACATTTTGAATCAATTAAAACTATTTCAATCTAATTTAGAAATGACTTTTTATACGGTTGCATCTATGATTTCGTAATCGAGCATTTTGCACATTTTTCAACCCAAGAGTCATAAGGTTTTCTAAAGCATAAAAAAGGACTTCACCCCTTATTTGTAGAATTTTGAAGTGACCAAACCACAAAAATCCATAAGGAGGAAGTCACTT
>NZ_JBHSNQ010000178.1:0-26439 GCF_042655065.1 Ureibacillus suwonensis | reverse complement strand
TCAAACTCTCCATAAAAGAAAATTTGATTAGCTCAAACTTTTGTCCGTATCCAATCCGTCAACGAGGGTTAACGAATCGGAAAAATTTATAACATTAACGTTTCGGTGTTCAGTTTTCAAGGTTCATCCAGGTAATTTGTTGTGATATTACGAAATTATATCACATTTTTTTATTAATTCAAGTGTTTTTTTGCTCTTTTTTAGCGAGCTTTTATATTGTAGCTAAATTACTTTCCGTTGTCAACATTTTTATTTCCTTTTCGACTTTCATCTCGAAGGGAAATCTATTGTATCAACTTATTCAAAAAGATGCAACATTTTTTATGGATTTATTGCAATAAAGTTAAGACCGCTATGCATAACACGCCTGGCAAACCCAGAATCGTGATTGTGAGTGCCGAAAAAAAGTTTACAGGGATGATAATATCAAATCCATCCAATGTAATGTGCGCAATATATAAAAAAGTGAAAGAACATGCCAGACGGAACCAAAAAACCGTCAGCTTTTCAATGATTAGACCGTAACCGATTTTTTTGCCCATTAAAAGTAAAATCATGAGTAGCACGCATATAGCACCCAAACCAAAGTATGTACCCATTCAATCCCCTTCCGAATTAAAGTACATAGGAAACATATGCTATTACGGCTACTCTTAGTATCGTTTTCAACAAACATTCCTTTTTGCCTTGACATGTATGAAATGCTTGCCTTTAACACCGTCTCTATGAATTGGCAAATTCCTTAATTAAAAATGATCCATATTTAACGAATCATTATTTTTCTGATTCGTGCTTCTTTGAACAAATAAAAATGAAGACTTTCCGCTATTTTGCTTTGAGCGATTACATCCAGATTATAATCTTCCGTCAGTTCTTCAAGCTGCTTTGCATAATTCCAATCATCTTTTGTTTCTTTTATCAAACGAATCAGTTGTTCATCAAATTCTTTTTTCAATTTCCCTTTACGACTGAATAAACCCACCTTATATTTCACGCCGCCCTTCCAAAGCTTTTGATAACGTCACTTCATCTGCATACTCAAGATCGCCGCCTACCGGTAATCCGTGTGCAATACGGGTTGTCCGGATTCCCGAGGGCTTCACAAGACGTGAAATATACATCGCTGTTGCTTCTCCTTCGATCGTTGGATTAGTCGCCAATATAAGTTCCTTTACCCTTTCATCTTTCAATCGGTTGATTAAAGACGCCACATTAATATCTTCCGGTCCAACGCCATCCATCGGTGAGATGGCTCCATGCAAAACGTGGTACAGACCATGGTAATCTTTCATTTTTTCCATGGCGATTACGTCTTTCGGATCCTGTACAACACAAATCGTTGATACATCCCGAGTTTGGTCGGAGCAAATGTGGCAAGGGTCCACATCTGTAATATGTCCACAAATCGAGCAGTAGGTCAAATCCCTCTTTGCATCGACTAATGCTTTGGCGAAGGATAAAACTTCATCTTCCTTCATGGTTAAAACGAAAAATGCCAGTCGAGCCGCAGTTTTCGGACCGATGCCTGGCAATTTCATAAAGCTATCAATGAGCTTTGATATTGGTTCAGGATAATACATGAAAAATTGCCCCCTAGAATGGAAGGTTTAAACCTTGAGTGAATTTGCCCATTGTTGCAGCAGTTTCTTCTTCCACTTTCTTTAATGCCTCATTCGTTGCAACGACAATCAAATCTTGCAGCATTTCCACATCTTCCGGATCCACAACGGAAGGATCTATGTTGACCTCAAGCACTTTGCGTTCCCCGCTTACAATTACCTTTACCATGCCGCCGCCAGCAGTACCTTCAAATTGTTTTGCATTTAATTCTTCCTGTGCCTGAAGCATTTCTTTTTGCATTTTTTGCACTTTTTTCATCATGTTTTGCATATTTCCCATTCCACGCATGAAAACGTCCTCCTTCATTGCATTCATTAAAAGGGATGCTGAATCTCCTCAATCATCCACTACCTCAACAAAATCTTTTCCAAACATCTTTTCCGCTTCTTTCACAATCGGATCTTCCGATTCCGCCTCTCTCACATCATCGATATAGGGCGCTTCCGGAGTACTTTCCTGAACCTTGTTTTCCGTATTTTGGGCTTTTTTGGAGTTTAAACCGTTCTCACGGATAAAATTTTCCCGCAAAACGGTCCATTGTCTTTCCGGAATACATAAAATTTCATACATGTTCCCGGTTTGTTGGAAAAGAATTTGTGAAAATGCAGCAGTGAGATCCCTGTTTTCAGCAACCATTTGACAATGTATATCATACTTGAATTTTATCACAAATGCACTAGAAGATGCTGCAACTGGTTCCGCTTCCGCGAAAAGGGCGGATTGGGATTTTTGCAGCTGGTTTAAAGCCGGCATCCAGGCATTTTTCACTTGCATAATATCCTTTTTCGTAGCCGCTTTTAATACCTCTTTTATTCTTCCCTCAGGCGCTCTGTATCCATTCGTGATTTTTATTCTTTGGCGATTCTCTTCTTTTGCCGGTGTGTTTGAAGGAGAAATCGTTGCTCCATTTTCGAGTTGTTCTTTCAATTGAAAAATCATTTTCTCCAATTGGGCAACTTTATTGCCCAGAGCGGGATCCGCCTGCGGTGCATTGGACGTGCCGGCATTTGATACTTGGGCCATTTTCAACAAAGCCGTTTCCAAATACACCTTTGTATGATGGGAAAATCTCATATCCTGTTGGGTTTTCGAAAGTATATCTATATATCCATAAAGCGTATCCGCCGAAAACTCCCGGGACAGCTCCACAAATTTTTCCTCGGGCGTAACCAGCTCAAGCAATTCCTCCAAATCCCCGCTTGTTTGAAGCAACAATAAATCCCGGAAAAAAGTAATCAAGTCTTCCGATAACCTTAGCGGATCTTTCCCTTCCGCAATCAACTCTTCCAATAAGGAAAGAACATGAGCGATGTCCTTATCCTTTAAAGCGGCCGCCAAATCATAAAACACATCCTGGCTAATGGAACCGCTCACGAGCAATGCATTTTCCAGCGTCAACTTTTCTCCGCTGAAGGATACGACTTGATCCAATAAACTTAAAGCGTCCCGCATCCCGCCGCTTGCCGCTTGCGCAATCACTTTCAATGCCTGTTCTTCATAAGGCAGTTGGATATCTTCCAACACCAATTTCATCCGTTCCACGATATCGCTCGATGACAGGCGTTTAAAATCGAATCGTTGACAACGGGAAATGATGGTTGCCGGCAGCTTATGCGGCTCAGTGGTTGCCAAAATAAACACCGCGTGGGCTGGAGGTTCTTCCAACGTTTTTAACAATGCATTAAAAGCGCTCGTTGAAAGCATATGCACTTCGTCGATAATATACACTTTATAGCGGGCGCTTGCCGGAGCGAACCTTACTTTTTCAATAATGTCGCGGATTTCTTCAACGCGGGAATTGGAGGCGGCGTCGAATTCAATGACATCCGGATGCGAACCTTCCGTTATGCTGATGCAAGTGGGACATTCATTGCACGGTTCGTTTGTCGGTGCTTTTTCACAATTCAATGCTTTAGCAAAAATTTTGGCCGTACTTGTTTTCCCTGTACCCCGGGGGCCGGAGAACAAATACGCATGGGTTGTTTTATTTGCCAGGAGAGCATTTTGGAGCGTTCTTTTCACGTGGGTTTGACCGGACATTTCGCGGAAACTTTGCGGCCTGTAAACACGATAAAATGCTTGATACGTCAACGATTTCCTCTCCTTTTACTTTCTCGACATACTTGTAGCTTCATTATAACACTTCTTTTTGTCGAAGCGGTAACAAAGGATGATTGAAAAAGATGGTGCCACCTCTCCATGGCACCATCCCAAATCTATTTTTTCTTCATCCCTTTTAAAATTTGAGCCACGTTCGTTTCTTCTTCCGAAATTTCACGATCCGGCGAATCTTTCTTTGGCTGCGCCACCTGCTTGAAGAAAGACCAGCCAAATCGTCGAAGGGTTATATCAATAAAGAAAAACAACAAGCTGGCAAACAGGAGAATCGTGGAAATACTTTGACGCGTTGCACCCTGGTCTTTGAAGGCCCGGAACACTTCTTGCGGCTCTTCAATAAGTTTTCCGCCGGTTTTTTCAGCCATTTCTTTCAGCAGTTCTTTGTCCGCCGGCTGCAAATCATATTCCGCGCTATACGGCACCGTCAATCCTGCTTGATAGACATCGTCCCCTTTGGAAATGCTGAAAAACACAAGTCCCGGTTTTGCATCCACCACTGCCCGGACTTTACTTGCCGAAACCGGCTCCAATTGGACTTCTAACTCATTTCCAAGTTCATCAACGGCTGCCACATCGATAAAGGCTGCTTGATTTGTTGGATCCGTAATGACGAACGAGCCGTCCCGATCCATTTTGATGTCGTACGCAATTTCATTATAATTCGGCAATAATCTGGAAACGGCTGTATGCCAAAAATCCACCCATTTGTCCCAACGAGCCCAATCGCCTGTCCAGGCACCCGTTGAATCGGATGTAAACGCAATGGTCCGCCCTAAGCCATATTGCCATTCCACAAGCACCGGATCTTCCTTTTCGCTTTCCGCAATCACATGGGATGCCGCTTTTGCCGTTGTGGCAATATAGGCATTCATTTGTGGAACGCCCTCTTCAAACAATGGATTCCATCCTTCCGAGCGGTAAATAACCGGATAAAAAGGGTGATCTTCAATATATGTCCGGGAAATCATCGCCGTCTCCCGGGATAAAATTGATGGAATCGTTGTTGCATCCGACACGTCATAAAATCTACCGCCGGCCAGTTCACTCAAACTTTCCAGTAAACGCCGATCTGCATCCTCCCCGATGGCAACCGTTGACAATGTAACTAGATTGTCCTTTCCGTCTTCGATGAGAGCTTCATAACTTCCGGATGCGACCGACTGTCCATCGGTCAACAGAATAATATGTTTTCGCTGTAATTTTAAATGCGACAAATTTCCATAGGCCAATGAAAGGGCAGGATATATATTGGTGCCCCCTCCCGGCGGTATAGATAAGATCGTTTCGATGACTTCTTCTTTATTTTTTAACGGGCTTGTTTCAATGAGCTCCCATGGTTCGGAGTCGAAAGCGATAAGCCCGAACGTATCCCCGTTCCGGAGCAATTCCACAGAGCGAACAGCAGCTTCCCTTGCCAGTTCCATCTTCATTCCGGCCATACTGCCGGAACGGTCAATGACTAGAACAAGGCCCAAAGATGGCAATTGATGTTCCCCCTGCACTTCCATTTCAACCGGCAACAGGCGTTCAATCGGCGTTTTAAAATATCCTCCAAGGCCGAAACTGTTTTCACCGCCGACCATCATAAAGCCTACGCCAAAGTTCTTCACCGCCTGTTCGATGACGCCCATTTTCGCTTCCCCGACAAGATGGCCGGGGACATTGTCAAAAATGATGGCGTTATACTTCAAGATGCTGGATAAGGAACTTGGCAATTCTTCGGCAGCCACTTCATCAAACTGAATGGAAGAAGGGTTCAAAAGATCGGCGATTGGCGACCCTTCCTCCCGATTGCTCACAATCAGCAGCCGGGGAGCGCTTTGGACAATGGTTACGCTTGTCAATTTATTATTTTCCAAAATCGCATCTTCGTCCGTTTGAATGGACGCTTCGTATTTCACTAAACCTTCCTTGCTTCCTTTATGGCGGTACGTAAACACATTTTTTCCTTCTTGCAGCTGAACCTTTTCCCTGTGAATAAGCTGATCATTTTCATACAACAATAACTCACCGGTTGTATCTTTCGTCGACTCAATTTCCGCCGTCAATGGCTGTTCTTCCCCTTGATAGGACACTTGAGGCGTCGTAAAACTCCGAACGGCGACATCGTGAGCAACATCTCTGCTGAGCGGGACAACATCAACGGAAATTTTTGAACCGGCCATTTTCGCTATGCTTTCCAGTGCTTCCCCTTTTGTTTGCAATCCATCCGTCAGAAGTACGATACGTGCAGCCTTGTCCTTGTCAACGATGCCCGACGAAAGCTGTAAGGCTTGTTCGATGTTCGTTTCGTCCACTTCGTCCATTTCACTTAATTTTGGGGCATGTTCCAATGTTTTGGAAAGGATTGCTTCCGTTTGAAAATTTGATGCGAAGGAATAGATTCCCACCAAGTGGTTGTCTTTCTTCGATTCCAAACTTTCTTCAATGAAATCCAGCACTTCTTCTTCCGTGCCGGCCATCGAAGCGGAACGGTCAATCAGGAACAATACTTGCTCCTCTTTTACCGGCAAAAGTAAATAGGGGGAGGCAACGGCGAAAACAAGCATGGTCACAGCAATGATGCGGATAACGAAAACGATTTTATGTTCTTTCTTCAAAACCGCACGGTGATGCCGCCACGTCCAAATAAAATATGCCAAGAGTGGTATGAGCAAAAGCAGGAATATTGGATAATCAATTCGCAAATCCACGTCTTCTTTGCACCTCCCACTCTATGATGAGCAATAATAAAATGACGGGCACAATCCATCGCGCCAGGGATTCATTCCTTACTTCCTCCTGTCCGCCTTTGACATTACCCAACTCAAAACTGTCCCCTTCCTGAATCGTCCGTTCCGTCTTCGGCAATTGAACAATAAACGGTTTTTCTTCATGCTCAGAACGTGCAACATAATATCCAGGCTTTGCCGGCGCCCGAAACTCCTGCGACCGTTCAAAGGAAGACACGTATTTTCCATCCGCGGTGTAAATGGACCAATCGCCCGGAACCAACGATACGGCCCGTTGTTCATTTGGTGTGAATATGCCTAATGAACCTTTCCCTTCCGTCAGCTCATTTTGGACACTCCATAAAAATAAAGGGAACGAAGGATGTAGAGGCCAATCGGTTGATTGGATATCCGTCAAAATCACGATATCCCCTTTCGGCGACCGTTGGATCAGCGGATGGCCATCCACCTTGGCAATCGTTTCAAAGTTTTCAAAAGGAGGATAAACGGCGCCTACATATACATCTTCCAATGAGCTGAAGGCAAACAGTTCATCTTGGGAAACTTCCACTTTTCCACTTACTTCGCTTTCTATCTCGTCATCACGTCCAATCAATATGATCGGTTCAACCCGTTCGAGAAGTTCTGTTTGATTCGTCACGACAATGGTTCCCTTCAACGACTTCAATTGTTGTTCCGGAACAGATTTCACATCTACGCCCAACGATTGGAATCCCACTTGCACCAATTTATGCATATCTTGCCCTATCGCAATTTCATACGGATCGCTTCCAACGATGGTCATGATCGAATTGTCCGCTTCATAATCATCGTTGACTTGAATTGCTGCATTGAGCACATCACTTTCAGGCAATGATTCAAAAGTGTTGATCCATTCTTCTTTTGGTTGCAACGTAATCGTTTTTTCCAAAAGTTCCTTGCCATCTCCATCGGAAAAAGAGAGGCGCACGGTTTGATTTTCTTCCGTTTCGTTTTTCAGCTGCAATAAAGCAAGAGTTTCACCATTTACGTTCGTTGCAGCCAAACGGGTAACGGATACATTCTCAAATTTTGCATCGGCCCCCTTTACAACCCATTTCACCTGTTCGCTTTCAATCGGCAATTCTGTACGGGAAACGGCGTCCGTAAATAAATAAATCGTTGTTGGCGTATTCCCCACAAAGGCATTAGCCATATCAATCGCTTTCGTTAACTGCTCTTCTTCATAGGTAACAGCCAATTCATCGATGGCTTTTTCAATTTGCCGCGCATTGGTTTCTTGCCGGAGAACCGCCTTTGGTTCACTTCCGGTTGTAATGATGGTTAAAGGCCTTTCACCCACCGATTTGACGAGAGAACGCATTTCATCCCGATGTTTCTCAAATATCGTTTTTTCTTTTCCCGCAAGCATTGTCGCAGATGTATCAACAATCCAGATCACTTGCTCACCGCTGATTTCCTTCGTTTTGACATATGGATTCATCAGTGCAAGGACGAATAAGAGCAGCGCCAACATTTGCAAATAAAACAACGCATTCCGCTGCAAATGTTTTAAGTAAGGTGATACTTTGGTTTCTTGCATCACTTGTTCCCAAAAAAGGGTGGAAGATACTTCTTGTTTTTTATATTTTTTCCGAAAGAAATAATATAAAAGAACAATGATTGGGAAAATTATCGCCCATAGAAAGAAGGTTTGACTAAAACCCAAAGTGTATCACCTCACTGTACCCACCGATTCTTTAATAGTTGATGAAAAATGGCCCGCTGAATCCCGTCTTCCGCAACTAATTGGATGGTTTTAATGCCAAAACGGTTACAGATGGCATAAAATGCTTTCTCATGCTCATCCCGTTCTTTTTGATACTGCTCCAGCACCTTATTCGACATCGAAACATTCAGTTCTTCATCGCTTTCTGCATCAATCAGCCGAACATCTCCGGTAAAGGTTGGATGCAATTCTTCTTCCGTCACAATTTGAATGCACCGGACATCCCCTGAAAAGCGGGGGAGCTTGCGGAAAAAATGTTCCCATTCTTCCAGAGGCTCCAAACCGTCCGTCACAACAAAAAGGACGGTGCAGTCTTTTGGAATGGCCTTTATACCATTTCGGGCAAAACTGCCTTTAATGTTTGCCTCCTGCATGTTTGTCACCATTTGCAAGTAGGCTTTCCGATAAGCGGCCCCTTTTTTTCTGAAAAACGTATTTTCTTCTAATGTGGAAAAGGAAAGCCGGTCGTCCCGGTTCAAGACCATAAAGCCTAACGCACAGGCAATCTGTCTTGCAAACAGCCACTTTTTCCCCTCCCCCATCGAGCGGGAAGAATCCAGCAAAATATGGACCCTCATTTCTTGTTCATCCAAAAACCGCTTAATAAAATATTTTTCCGTTCTTGCATAGACATTCCAGTCCACTTGCCGCACGTCATCCCCCAAGGCATATTCCCGATAGTCGGAAAAATCAAGGGATGAACCGATACGCGAGGAGCGATGGGAACCTTTATGGTGTCCCCTCAATTTGGAAGATGTGGCAACCGATAAGCGCCCCAATTTTGCAATTAAATCATCCGGCAAAATGAAATGACTCATGATGAAGCTCCTTGAGGAATCTCATTTAAAATTTCTTCAATTAACGCGTCTGTCGTTTTTCCTGTTGCTTCCCCTTCATAGTTCAATAGAATCCGATGGCGCAATGCCGGCTTGGCCACAGCTTTAATATCCGCAATGGCTACATGGAATCTTCCGTTATACACTGCCCGCGCTTTCGCAAGTTTAATGATGCTTTGGAATCCCCTTGGCCCGCTTCCGTACATGACGTATTGCTTCACAAACGGAAGGGCGCCGTCCTCTTTCGGATGGGTGGCCACCACCAAATCGGCTGCATATTCCAGCATTTCATCGGCCACCAATACTTCCTTGACCATTTGCTGCGCAACAATCAACCGCTCCGCATCCATCACTTTTTCCAACTGCACATTTTGCGAACCGGTTGTCCGTTTAACAATTTCGATCAACTCTTCTTTGCCAGGATAAGGTACCAATATTTTGCATAAAAATCGGTCCATTTGCGCCTCTGGCAAAGGATAGGTTCCTTCCATTTCAATCGGGTTTTGCGTCGCCAATACGAAAAACGGTTTCGCCATAGGCTTTGTATCGCCCAAAATCGTCACCGTCTTTTCCCCCATCGCTTCCAATAAGGCGCTCTGGGTTTTCGGCGTCGCCCGGTTGATTTCATCGGCCAACACCATTTGGCTGAAAATCGGGCCCGGCTGAAATTCAAATTGCTGCATGCCGCTTTCGGTGCGCTGAATGATATTTGTCCCTGTAATATCGGCAGGCATCAAATCCGGCGTAAATTGAATGCGGGAAAAAGATAAATCCAACACCTTTGAAATCGTCCGAATCAACATCGTTTTCCCCATGCCTGGCAAGCCTTCCAATAAGGCGTGGCCATCCGCTAAGATGGAAAACAGCGTATATTCGATGGCCTCTTCCTGGCCGACAATGAACTTGCCGATTTCTTCCCTTACCCGCTGCAATTGTTCGGCCATTTCCGCATATTGTTGTTCACTAAACAAACGAATTCCCCCTACTCCTCAGACTGAATCGATGAAAAATACGACTCCACGACATTTTGTAAATCCCTCGGCAATTGTAGACGTTTTGTACTTTGCATGTACCGCTCTTCATATTGTCCGACCACTTCTTCATATGGCCGTACCGTTCCTTTCGTCACCGGAACCGTTCCTTTTTGTTCTCCCGCAGAGTCTCCTTCACCTAATGGACCGCCGTCTACAGTAGGACCGCCGCTTTCTCCCACCCGTTCAGAAGGGATGGAGAGCAGGCTGCGGCCTCCCATTCCTGTTCCGGCACCGCTCCCAGCTGATGCTCCGCCTCCTTGTCCACCAGATCCGGAACCGCCGCCCTGTCCTTGGCCACTTGTCCCGCTGCCGCTTCCTTGTCCTTGACCACTTCCGGATCCGGTCCTTCCTTGCCCTTGATTGTTGCCGGAGCCGTTGTTTCCTTGGCCCTGATTGTTGCCGGAACCGGTACTTCCTTGACCTGTCTGACCGTTATTTTGCTGTTGGTTATTTCCTGTCCCGCTCGGATTGTTGGAAGTTTTTCCGCTGGTTGTGCCGTTTTGAGATTCAGCCATTTTGCTGATGGTGTTTTGCAGATCAATGCTGATCGGCTTTCCCAGTTTGCTTAAAGCCGTCTGAGTGCCGGATGCACTTTTCGCAAGCGCATTCTTGATTTCCGCAATATCTTTCAGCTTCTGCACTTCTTCATCCGTCAACCCTGCTCCTTCTCCATTTTCAGCCAGTTTCTTATCTTGCAGCTTTTGTTCTTGCAGGTTCAATTCCTTTTGCTTTTTCACCACTTCACGCAGGGCTTGTTCGGAAGTTTCCACTTCTTTCAACTTTTCAAGCAGCTCTTTCATTTCTTTTTTCGCATCTTCCGATTGGGCTTTTTTCTCCAGTTTGGCTACTTCCTTTTCAATTTCCCGGATGACTTCCTTTTCTTTTTCAGCCACTTGCGCATCCTGCTGCGTTTCTGAAGGAAAAATCAACAAAGTCCCCGTTATAATGGCGGCGATTAATATACCCACCAACGTTTTTGGCCGCCAATAATGTTTCTTGCGTTTTTTAAACCGTTCATAGGCTTCTTCCGACTCATTGGCCGCTTTATTCAGGATGGAATCTGCCAATGGGTGTTCATCCTGTTTAAAAGAAAAAGCCGTGACAAGCTCGTTATATGGATAAAAAGCGTCCAACTTTCTCAGCGCTTCTTTTGTGCGAACGCGCTTGAACCACATATATCCGACCGTTGCAACAAACGCCGCGCAGGCAATCATCAAAGCCGTTTCATCGTAATAGGCAAAAACAAAGAAGCGAGAAACGATGAGGATCGCCAAACCGGATATTAATGACAGGAAAATCCCGTATTGCAACATAGGCAGCAGTTTTTCGGCATTCAAGCTTCGTTGTGCCCGCTTTACATAGTTCATCAACTGTTTTTGACGATCCATCTTTCTCACTCCTTAGCGATTGGTTTTCATATTTGCCCGCAATTTGCGAATGGCGATGGTTAAACATACCACAGTGATCAGCACATAAAAGATTAAATATACAATCCAATTTGGAAAACTGATTCCCACCATTTCCTGCAATCCATTCTTTATGTCCGGGGAGAGCAAAGTGGCAATCAGTACGCCCGGATTGATACATGCCCAGAAATAGGAAATCGGCGAAAATGGCGTCAGATTTTGGGCGTTTTGATTTGTGACCATCATCTCCAATGAGTAGCCAATGAAAAAGAAGAATAAGGTAATAGCCCCCAAAAAGATCATTGACCCGTAGGTTGCAATCATGGAAACAATCGTTCTTTTCGTAATCGTGGAGAACATGATGCCGATGCTGCCAATGGCAATGAGCGTCACCAAATAAAAGAAAAACATGGTGACGAATTGCCATGGAGATACGCCTCCAAACAGAAACACGATGCTATAAAGCGGTAGCCCGGCAATCAGCATTAAAATAAGGAATGCCACGGACGACAGCAACTTTCCGACAATAATTTGCGACGACGTTTGGGTTGTTGTCAGCAAAATATTTAATGTTTGTTTTTCCCGCTCTGTACTGATTGCTCCGGCGGTTAGCCCCGGAGTAATGAACATGACAAGGGCCATTTGCAATACGGAAAGTACGACAAACATCGTAAAACTGTCGCTCGGTCTAAAAAAGCCGGACACCGAAAATTCAGTGAATACAAGCAGGAAGCCGGACACAAATATGATCAATGACGCCAAATAAAACATCAAACCGGAAAAGCTTTTAAAGGCGCGGAAACGCAATTTCAGTTCCTTCAGCAATACGGGATTCAATATCAGTCCTTTCATTTCGCATCCGCTCCTTTCGTAATCGCCATATAAACATCTTCCAAATCTTTTTGCTCCTCCATGAAAGCATAGATGGAAAGTCCCGCGGAAACCGCTTTTCTCAATAATTTCATTTGTTCCTCTGCAGATCCTTTATAAACAAAAGTGATTTCATTATTTCCTTCCAAGACTTCAATGGATGAAATAAACGGATCTTCCTCCAAAAACTTCACCGTCTTTTCAATTTCGTCCAATACTTTCACCGATATATGCTTATCGCCTTGCAATTGGGCCTGAATCGTTGCAACACTGCCTTGGGTAATCAACTTGCCGCGATCGATGACGCCTATTTCATCACACATCTCCGCAAGTTCAGGAAGAATATGGGATGAAATCAGGATGGTTTTTCCCATTTGTTTTAGCTGCTTGATGATTTCCCGCATTTCTACCCTTGCCCGCGGATCCAAACCGGAAGCGGGTTCATCCAAAATCAAAACTTTTGGATCATGGATGAGCGAGCGCGCCAAACATAGCCGTTGTTTCATCCCCCGGGATAATAAATCCACATACTCATACCGCTTATCCGACAAATTCACAAGCTCCAAAAGCTGCGGTATGAGCACTTTTCTCTCTTTTTCCGTAAGCCCGTAACAGGCGCCATAAAAATCTAAATATTCATCGGTTTTCAACTGGTCATACACGCCGAAAAAGTCAGGCATGTAGCCTATCAATCTCCGCACTTCCTGAGGTTCTTTTACAACGCTTTTGCCATTAATGAACGCATCCCCTGATGTCGGCGAAAGAAGGGTGGCAAGGATGGAGAAGGTTGTGGTTTTTCCTGCCCCATTGGCACCGACAAAACCGAAAACAACTCCTTCTTCAACCGTCATATTCAAACCATCAAGCGCTTTGAAATTACCAAACATTTTTGTGAGATTTTGAATTTCAATCATTCTTTTGCCACCCCCTTAACTTCAACAGATGGTATATGCATCAGCGATTCTTCGGCATTCGCGCCGACTTGCAGCAATATCAAAATTTCTCGGCCTTCAGAAATGTATTGGTCAATCTTTTCTTTTATTTCGTGTTCCTGACCGGTAATGGCTTCATATTGATTTGTCGAATTGTTCCAAATGGACATGGCTATACTGTCCTTCTCATGATTTTTTATCTTTATTTGAGTCAATTGGAAATTATGTTTATAAATTTCTTCCGGAACTTGGATTCGATATTCATACTCTCCAGGGCTTATGCTCCATTCTTTTGTTTGCTCATCAACCAGTTCAGCATAGCCCTCATTCACAGGATACACCCATGTTTCCATCATGCTGTCATTGATTGAAAATTCCCCATTGATTTCCATCTTCGGTTGGAACGTTTGAATGATGACCGCGATTGGACTCACTTCGGCACTGCCTTCCAATTGGATGCCGACAAGCGATTCTTCCACCCAGCCGACCAATGCCGGTTGATTTTCATCAATCAGATTGATAGCCTGGTAATTTAATTGATCGATCCTTTTCGGAATTAATTCATCCGCTTTTTTCGGTTCAAACCAGTAGTTTGAAGGGGCAACCGGTTTTAATAAAATGGTGCTGTTCAGCTGTTTTGAGACTTGCACGGTTTCATTCGGCTCGATATCCCCGATTTCGATTTTCCGGGAACCGGTCCAAATGGTTGCATCTTTTATCACAAATGGGAAATTATTTTTTACTGTTCCTTCAATTCCGGAATCTTTCACGGTTAAATCAATTTCAAAATTTCCGGCATCCGGGATATTTGTTTCCCCAATAACCGATTGCACAGACCAATAATTCAAATTTCTCAAATGAATGCTTGAGCCATTCCCCTGATTTTTTGTATAAGCTTTCTCATGCAACCTTCCCGTATTGGCCACACTATAATCAACCGTTGCAAAAGCGGAGGTATTTTCATCCATCGACAAAACAAAATCCCCGCCCCGGTTCGTTAAAATGGACTCCACATAATATCCCGACAGATCGTTTCCATCCACTTTATAAAAAGCGGACTGATTAATTTGCGACTGCATGATGCGGTCTTTGGCACCAACAATGAACATCAATAAAGTGAGCACAATCGAAAGTGCCGGGATCACCCACCATGCATGTTCCCTTTTGTCCATCTTTTTCAATAGGAAATATAAAATCGGTCCAACAATGAACATATAAAGGATGATTGTGACGATGATCAATACGGTATTCACTTGGAAGTAAGGGAATAATTCGTTGAAATTTCTGACTTCATAAGATAATGAGTCCAAATAATCCCCGCTGATCCAACCTAATAAACTCGTTTGGACATCCAAAATTTCGTTTAACAATTTCCCGTATCCATCCATCGTGGAAAGGGGCTGATCCCCCAACGAAAAAGTCGTCTGAATAATTTTCCCTTTTCCTAAATCAACGGAAGAAGCGAGAACGGTATCCCCATCAGCAAGGATTCTTTTGCTCCCTTCCCGTTCGGTTGCCTGAAACACTTCAATATTTTCCGTAAAGAGGCCGCCTTTGGACAATGTGCCCAATGCTTCTTTTGTAACAACGGCTTTTTCATTGGACAATTGTAAAGGAAGATATTCGCCGAATATTCCCATGGAACGCTCGATTTGCTCCGATGCCCCGACGAGAAGGATTCCTCCCTTTTTGACCCATTCAAAAATCGCCCGTTGTTCCTCTTCCGATAAATCAGCAATGTTCATCTCATCCACAACGAATAAATCCGCCATTGCAAACCCTTTTACATCCGAAGGGAACTCATAACCGGAAATTTGGTTCAGGTTGAAAATTTCAATATTGTAGTTCGGCACATATTGGCTTAAACGCAATAGGGCCGCCAAACGGTCGCTATTTTCTGTATAGGTGAAAATAAAAGCGGTATCCCCGTCGTGGAAATATCGAAAACGTGGATTTTTATCCCCTGAAAAATCGATTGCTTTCCCCTTTTCGATTCCACCTTCATAGAAAGTGAAGAGTGGTTCGTTTTGTGTGCGATAAATATAATCGTCAGAAAAACCATCCAAATAAATCGATAATGTTTTTGTTTCCCCTTCCGCCAAATCTAACGGAAATACTTGGGCAGATCCGGCTGAATAAGTGACAGCCGCATCAATGACCATATCGCCGGAAAAGGCGCTTCCGTTATTCGTGATGGTTAATTTTAACGGCAATGGTTGATATAATTTGACGGTATTATTGACCCCAATTTCGGCCTTCACTTCCAATTGGGGCGCAGCGCGAGCTGTATCAATATGAATAAAAAAGGTTAAAAAGACCAACGTCATTAAAACAAAAATATTTCTGTACACCCGTTCACATCTCCTTTACTTCTCCTTTATAAATTAGTACGTTTATTTAATCGTATAGTTCCTAAAATTAGAAAAAATAAGAAATTTTTAATAATCTATTAAGAAATTGTTCGCTATGGATTTCTTATTACCGCTATTATCCCTGGAACAAATAAAAAAACTGTAGAAATCCAATTTAATTTGAATTTCTACAGTTATTTCAAAAAACCTTTTTTATTTTATTATAAAAAAAGCCTGTACGGCACTCGATTCTTTAATCAATAATGCCGTGCACCTTTTCTCGACTGAGGCACATAGGTGCTACTCTTGTCGCCAGCTCGGGTCAGGCTACCCCACGGCACATGGGTGAAACCACTTAATGCTGCTTCCTTCCGGACCTGACATGGTTCATGGCTACCCATTGCGCGGGACCCAACCTTCAACGCTACGTGCAAGAGGCAAACCCTACATGCACACAGCCTCAAAAAGGAATTCAGTCTCGCTTGAGCGGATTGCGAGTTACAGGGCACCGCTACCTCCCCACCTAGCACGGCATAAATTAGTATACCTCATTTAAATGAGAATTTGCAATGTTTTGTTCTGGCGATTCTTCAATTAATAACACAAACTGCCTTTATCATCCTATCCATCCTTCAATTTTATAAATTTTGAATATTGACTTGTAAGAAAAATTATGATACATTACTTTTTGTCGAAATGGAGGAATACCCAAGTCTGGCTGAAGGGATCGGTCTTGAAAACCGACAGGCGGGTCAAACCGCGCGGGGGTTCGAATCCCTCTTCCTCCACCATACGAAGAAAGCTCAACCACTACTGAAAACAGTAGTGGTTTTTTTCATGCAAGCAATGAATGATTACTTTTTATTTTCCTTTTATTTTCGATTAGAATAGGGAAAGAACCATTTATTCAAGGAGTCTAAAATGGAACAATCAAAATCCATCATCAAACGGCATGATGTTTTGTTGATCTTCGCTGTTGCCATTGTAACCGCCATCGCCAGTGAAGTGAAAGTCATACCTTATGAGGGAGCTCCATTCCGCTTCGGATTGGGAACCGTCATGTTTTTATTGGCGGTATTAATTCTTCCTTTACCGCTGATTCATACCGGCTTCATTACCGGAATCGTCATTGTATTGTTCCGCACAATCTTGGACGTTGCCTTTTTTGAAAGCGCTTTTACAAATGCCATTCTTACACACTTGCCAGCCGGTCTGTTTTATATTTTATTTGCTTTCGGTTTATACATGATCAAACTTGAACAGCTTAAATCGAAACCGTTCCTGTTGGCCAGTTTGGTCACCATTATTGAATTTGCGAGCAATTCGGTTGAACAATTGGCAACTTCTTTATTTATAACCAACATTCCATTGACGATGAAAGAAATTGTATTGTTGCTTCTTGTTGCCTTCATCCGAAGTTTCTTTGTCGTGGGCATTTATAGTTCCATTACGGTAAAGGAACAAAAAAGGCAAGTGCAGCAATTATTAAATTTCATCTCCACTCTATACGTCGAAGCATTATATTTAAAAAAATCGATGAATGAAATCGAACAAATTACCGCGGATAGTTACAGTTTGTATGACCAATTAAAAAAGATCGACCCGATGTTGGGCATGAAAGCCCTGTCCATTGCCCAAGAAATTCACGAAGTAAAAAAAGATGAACAACGGATTTATGCAGGTCTCGCCAAAATACTGAATATGGAACAATTGGATGCTTATTTCATCTCAGAATTGCTTCAATATGTAAAAGAAGCAAATGAAAAATACAGTGAAATGCTAAACAAAAAGATTGAAATTGCCATTTCTTGCAATCATGATTTCCGTACGAAAGAACACATTCCATTACTGGCGCTCATGAATAATCTAGTCGCGAATGCCGTGGAAGCGATTGAAAAGGAAGGGACAATCCGTATCTCCATCAATACTTCGAAAGATTTTGCAACCATCACCGTGGAAGATACAGGAGCAGGAATTTCAAAAAATTTGATCCCTGTCATTTTCGACCCGGGATTTACGACAAAATTTAACCGCCAAGGAGTACCTTCAACGGGGATCGGCTTATCCCATGTGCAAGCAATCGTCGATAAATTCAACGGAACCATTCATGTGGAAAGCAATGAAACAACCGTATTTTCAATAAAAATTCCGATTAACAATTTACAAGAAGGGGTCTAAAGATGAGATATTTTATAGTGGATGACGATCGGGCAAGCCGTGCCATGCTCTCCCAAATCATTGAAGATAGTCAACTCGGAACGGTTATTGGAGAAGCTTCCAATGGGGAAGAAGCGATAAACCAAATTCTCGTGATGCAGCCGGACTTTGTCATCATTGATCTGTTGATGCCGAAATTGGACGGTTTGGCAACAATCGAACAGCTCCGTGAATACCATTACGATGGAAAATTCATCATGATCTCCCAAGTGGTCAATAAAGATATGGTTGCCCAAGCTTACGAAAAGGGGATTGAATTTTTTATCCATAAACCCATCAATAAAGTGGAAGTGGAGATGGTTTTGAGAAAAACGGAGGAACAATACCGGTTAAAAAACTCCATTTCCGCTATACGTGAGTCCCTTTCAAATATTGAAACACCGAATATCCATCAATCAAAAAAATCCACCCGCGACCATGTTTTAAGCATCCTGAATGATATGGGCATCATCGGGGAAGTGGGAAGCGAAGATATCACTAAAATTATTGAATTGTTGATGATGGATAGACAAAAAAATACTCCCCTTCCTCCATTAAAAGAATTATATGAACGGGTTGCAAAACTGACAAAAACAACCCCAGACGAAATCATAAAAGAAAGCAAATCGATTGAACAGCGTATACGCCGCACGATTTTGGCTGCAATGATCAATTTGGCCAATTTAGGTTTGGTGGATTATACAAATTCCGAGTTTGAATATTATGCCCCCCGCTATTTTGAATTTACAGAAATACGGAAATTGATGAGTCAAATCAAAAATAATGAAGAAAGAAAAGTAAAAATTAACATAAAAAAATTCATCCAAGTGTTGTTTGCAGATATCGCAAGTAAAACAAATTAAAAAAAATTTTTCTCGGATTTTGTCGGATTTTGTAAGTGTCTGATTATTATAAACTCGTATTTTTTTACTTAAACAGGGGGGGAATCTTTTGAAAAGAAAATTCAAACTCAGTTTAGCGGCACAGATTTTGATCGCGTTAGTATTGGGGATTGTTGTAGGGGCTGTATTTTATGGAAATCCAGCAGTCGAAACATATTTGAAACCACTTGGCACCATCTTTTTGAACTTGATTAAAATGATTGTTGTGCCAATCATCGTTTCGACGCTTATTGTCGGAGTTGCCGGCACTGGCGATTTGAAACAACTCGGCCGTCTTGGCGGTAAAACATTGATATATTTTGAAATTATCACGACCATTGCCATCATCCTCGGTTTACTGATCACAAACGTGTTTAAACCGGGCGAAGGCATCGATATGAATCAATTGGAGCAAACGGATATTTCATCCTATGTGGAAACCACTGAACAAGTTGAACATGATGGAGGTTTCATCGATACCATCGTAGGAATTGTACCGACAAACTTCATTGATTCCATGGCTCAAGGTGACATGTTATCCGTCATCTTCTTCTCCGTATTGTTCGGTTTAGGTGTTGCAGCAATTGGAGAACGGGGAAAACCGGTTCTTGCCGTCGCACAAGGTGTGGCTGACGCCATGTTCTGGGTGACAAACCTTGTGATGAAATTCGCTCCATTCGGGGTATTCGGTTTAATGGCTGTAACCGTTTCAAAATTTGGATTGGCATCCTTGATTCCGCTTGGAAAATTGGTAATTGTCGTTTATGCAGCGATGATTTTCTTTGTCATCGTCGTATTGGGCGTTACAGCGAAAATTGTCAATGTGAATATTTTCCAAGTAATTAAAGTGCTAAAGGACGAGCTGATCTTGGCTTACTCCACATCCAGTTCCGAAACGGTATTGCCGCGCATTATGCAAAAAATGGAACGTTTTGGCTGTCCAAAGGATATTACATCCTTCGTCATTCCAACAGGATATTCATTTAATTTGGACGGTTCTACATTATATCAATCCATTGCCGCGATTTTCATTGCCCAGTTGTACGGAATCGATTTGTCCATTGTTGAACAAATCACGTTAGTGCTTGTATTGATGGTGACTTCCAAAGGAATTGCGGGAGTGCCGGGCGTATCTTTCGTCGTTCTACTTGCAACTTTGGGCTCTGTAGGAATTCCATTGGAAGGGCTTGCCTTTATCGCCGGTATCGACCGTATCCTCGACATGGCACGTACAGCTGTAAACGTTGTTGGTAACTCTTTGGCGGCGATTGTTATGTCAAAATGGGAACGCCGATTTGATGAGAATCAGATGAATGAATATGTAACCGAATTAGCAAAATAAAGTTGATTTCAAGCATAAAAAGGAGCCTTTTGACAGGCTCCCTTCAAATCATTTTATAACCATCCTGGAATATAAACGGTTTTATTTATATCGGCTGAATGGAAAGGATCAAACTTTCTATTCAGTTTTTATTTTGCCAAAGCTTTCTCAAGATATTTGCGGATGGATTCTTCTCCATTGGCCAAAGCCTCTTTTTCTCTTGCTTCATCTTTCGCCATTTTTTCTTCCGCTTTTTTCAAAATTTCTTCTTCTTCCCCTTGCGGAATGACAACGACCCCGTCCACATCCCCGACAATAAAGTCTCCTGGTTGGACGCTGACGCCGCCGATGGCAATCGGAACATTCACTTTTCCACCGCCGTGTTTATTTCCGCTTGCGACTGTTGTCCCTAAAGCGAAAATCGGGAAATCCAGTTCACGCATCGCAGCAATATCACGGATTACACCATTCACAACAAACCCTTGGATTCCTAATCCCTTTGCAAGAGAAGCGACAAAATCTCCTGCCACGGCCCGGTTGGTATTTCCTTTCGCATCAATTACGAGAATATCCCCTTTTTGTGCAATGCTGATGGCTTCAAGCACCGCTTTATTCTCCCCATCCGGCAATCGGACTGTAACAGCTCGTCCAGCAATTTTATAATGGTCGCTCAACGGCTTAATGTTTGCATCTAAATTTGTATGTCCTCCTGTCGCATCAGAAATGGCTGTAGTTGGCACCGCTAAAAATCGTTCGACTAAGTTTGACATTTCAACATAACCCCTTTGAATTCACTAAATATTTCAACAATTCTATATTATAGGATAAAGTTTCCTTTTTCCATATAATTTTCAATTTCCTTCGTTAAAATTTAAAAAGAAAATCTTTTTTTGTCTCATTGCTCCCGGGAAAGTCTGAAAAAAATCCCCACTATTCTTCATCCGCTTTTATTGGCGGCTGCTTGTTCCCATCAATGAATTTCTCGCCATGGCAAGTATCGCTTTTTGGAGCAATTCGAACAGATCATGGGTTGCATACAATCCATAGCGTCCAAGCAACACATTCATCTTTTCAATGGGGTCTCCCGAAGCAATCTCCTCAAACAATTCCTTGCTGAAATGCCTGAATCCATGGCCGCTGATCCCTTCATGGCGCAAATCGATTAAACCGATCAGCCAATCTTGGGTGAAGTCCCGCACCAACTCTTGATAATATTTATTTCTTGGATTTTCTTTAGCCTTTTCCAAAATGATTTTTAAATAACTGTAAAAGTGACGGGATATCGGCCGTTTAAAAGGGACGCTTCTCTTCGCGTTTTTCCGCACCCAATAATAATTGCTGTCATTCACATCCCATCCCATGGCAAATAATAACGATTCCTCGGCCAGCCGGTAATAAAGCACAATGAAATCAATCAACTCTTCTGTTTTATACATTTGCTTGTAATAATTTTGCAAAAAGTAAATGAACGGACGTTGCTTGCCACTGGCCAGTCCCTTCATCACATGGATGAATTGCAATTCTTCCTTGTCATGATCAATGCTTTTTAATACCCTTTGCAATAAATTGAAATAGAATAATTCATTGTGGGAATCGATAAAAGTTGCATTGCCGTTGAGCAGATGTTGGCCAAACTGGAGCAAATGGAAAAGATCGTTGTCGCCTGAGTAATTCTTTAAAATCAACTCCGCAATTTGATATTTATTCAAATAAATTAAATGATGGACCAGTTGATAGATTTCCTCACCTTCCCCATGGATATCGGAGTTTCTCCATATCTCCTGCTTCATTCTCATCTCCGTTTTTAACGGAAAATGGGTCATGCAAAAATGAACGGCAGCATCCGTCAACACATTTCCATGGGGTTCCACGATCAGCCGAATTTTCTTTGCCTGCATTGCCAGGTTTTCCAGATATTCTTCCAAATCGTCCAATTTTTCCTGAAGCGTTTCTCCATGAAGCCGAATGTTTTCAACATCCGGTATGTTTGCCGTTTCCATCGAGGAATGAATCATGATCATTTCCTCATCGGAAATCACATTCTCCCAAAATTTCTCTAAATTGATTTCTCCTTTTGCCGGAGGGATGATCCATATGGTTTTAATCAACTTTTACAGCCCCTTCCCGTGCCGCACTGAACATCAATTCGATCAGATACAGATTCATTGCTTCCAAATTATCATCCAATGCACCGCCCAAATCACGGAGCATGATGCGAGTATCTCCCAAAAACCGCTCTGTTGCTTGGGGAATTTTAATATTTTTTGAACCGTAATATTCATGGAAGATGGCATTTTTTGAAATTGATTTGCGATTATGTCCGATGAAACTTTTATTGCGGACATTCAGCGCATTGGCCACATTGGAACTTTTTATGTAAAAATAGACACCGAAATACCGATTGATTTTCCCCTCTTCATACAGTTCCTCCACTTGATTGATGAACTGATAAATGGAAGAAGCTCTGGGAATGTCGATTTTTTCATCAGGACCATACTTGACGATATATCGTAATACCGCTTCCCTTGCACGATAAAATCGGACCAAAAACGCAGGATAATCCCCTTTTAAAAGAAGGGCTTTAATATGTCGATACAGTTCCTGAATCTGTTCCAGTTCTTTTTTCTGTTCCCCCTGCTCGCCGTTTAAACATTGCAGGATCAGTTCCATCTCCAACAACCGTAAATTGGAAGCTGGATGTATTTTCTTGGCTTCCATAAATTTTTCCAAGGCTTTTTCAAAATTGAAATTTTGCCGTAACAGCTGGACTTCCAAAAGATATTTAATAAACCGCGTTCGATCGTTTTTTTCAAGTCCTTCCATTAATTTTAAAGCTCCAACGTAATTGTAATCATGGATTAAATGTTGGAATAATTGAAGCCAGGACTTTTTATATGGGGAATCATGGAATTGTTGTCTGATCAGTTCCCCTGTTGCTTGATCTTGCAACATCAAACAGAAACGGTTCGCAAAAGTCTTGATTCCTCCGATAAGGACAGCCTGTTGCAATTGGGAATGTTCTCCTCTTGAAATCAATACCATTTCCTCAAAGGGTTCTTCAATGCAAATCCTATGGATCTCGCGATTGACTTCAATAAGTTCATTCTCAAACCATTTTCCTTTTTTTCTGTCGAGCACAATCAATTCCACATTCTGGTGGATTTTCTTTCGCAATTCTTTTTCCCATCGTTCCTCAAACTCCATTTGTTGCCGGATGGAAAAAGGGCGATGAAGACGTACCCAAATAAAAACTTTCTTTATTTCATTTTGGTGCGCCAAAGCAAATGCTTCCAGTTGATGTATCGATTCTTCAATATCAACCCGGTATAAATCATCAATTTGGTTCACCTCATTCGGCAATACCCATTGCAATAACCAGCTCATCCTTCTCTCACCTCGTACAATTTCCCATATTTAAAATATCTTACAATTCAGAGCGATTTCGTACAATCAATATTTCCTTTTCCAACCCTCCAACGGAAAGATAAGAATGAAAAGAAAAACAGGCTGCCCACCTTCCAGACAGCCCGCTTTTCTATAACTATTAAAAAATATCAATTGCCTTCCTTCAATGCTTCGTTCAAGCCATCCAAAATAAAGAGCAATTCTTCCACCGTTGTCACTGCCTGAAACAGACTATGCTGATGTTCTCTCAAAAATCCTTCTTCCATCATCTTTTCAAAATGTTGTATAAGGGCATCATAAAAGCCGTTGACGTTGTATAAAATGACCGGTTTTGAATGGATGCCGATTTGCGCCCAAGTAAAAGCTTCAAAATATTCATCCAACGTTCCGCAACCACCCGGCAACGCGACAAATGCATGGGAAAGATCCGACATTTTCTTCTTTCGGGTATGCATGGAATCAACGATATATAGTTCCGTCAATCCTGTATGTAATTTTTCTTTTTTATTCATCAACTGTTTTGGCATCACTCCAATGACTTCCCCGCCTTCGGAAAGAGCCGCATCCGCCACTTTCCCCATCAATCCTTGGGTGGAACCGCCATAAACAACACCATATTTTTTCTTTGCCAATGCTTTCCCTAGTTCAATGGCCGCTTCCTCATAAACCGGTGATTTCCCCGAAGACGATCCGCAATAAACTGCTACACGCAAATATGTCACCTTCTCCTTTTTCTTTCATTATATCGAATGAATGTGTAGTCCATGTAACAGAATTATAAATTTTCCTGCTATTCAATACCAATATGGAGAAATTGGGAGGTTTCATGTTACACTTACACCGAAGGAGAGAGGAAAGTGGCATTACACGAAAAAGATCAATTTTTTATGAGAGAAGCGATGATCGAAGCAAAAAAAGCGGAAGCCCTCGGCGAAGTTCCCATTGGTGCTGTGATAGTTTATCAGGACAAAATCATTGCCCGTTCCCATAATTTAAGAGAATCGACTCAAAATGCTGTCACCCACGCAGAGCTTATGGCCATACAAGAAGCCTGCAAAGTTTTGGGAAGCTGGCGGTTGGAAGAAACCACATTATATGTGACGTTGGAGCCTTGTCCCATGTGCGCAGGAGCCATCTTACAATCAAGAATTCCCCGGGTTGTATACGGTGCCCGTGACCCGAAGGCCGGATGTGTCGATTCTCTATACCGCCTATTAAACGACTCCCGTTTCAACCACGAATGCGATGTGACGGAGGGTGTATTGGCCGATGAATGCGGCTCCCTGTTAACCCATTTCTTTAAAGGAATTCGCGAACGGAAAAAGGCGGAAAAAGAGAAACTAAAAGACATGGAAGAAAAGGATAGTGATTGAGAGCATCAATCACTTTTTCTTTTTTGGAGGTTGATATTTTATTTGCAAAACGGGAAATCTATTATTTTATTAATATTTTTATAATAAAAATAGTAATAAAAAATCATATTTTTACCTGATTCCTCGTATCTATGAAATATACAAGCTTTCAGAAAATCAGGAGGATCAGGAACATATGAAATTTTTAACAAGACTATCAAACACTATAATGGAAAAATATTTACCGGATCCATATATTTTCGTAGCAATATTAACAGTACTTGTTGTACTGCTGGGCATTGGACTCACACCATCTTCCCCCCTTGAGATGGTGATCTACTGGGGAGATGGATTCTGGGGTTTGTTGGCCTTTACAATGCAAATGGTCATTGTTTTGACGGCCGGCCACGTTTTAGCGAACAGCCCTTTATTTAAGAAATTTTTGACCGCTGTCGCAAGCAAAATCAAGTCCCCCGGGGCGGCCATCATTTTGGTCACATTCATTTCATTAATTGCCTGCTGGATCAACTGGGGCTTCGGTTTAGTCATCGGTGCCATCTTCGCAAAAGAAATTGCCCGACATGTGAAAAAAGTGGATTACCGGTTATTAATTGCCAGTGCCTATTCAGGATTTATTATTTGGCACGGTGGACTTGCAGGATCTATCCCGCTTTCTGTTGCAACGGAAGGACATCCTTTTGAAGAAATCATGGGTGTGGTTCCGACTTCCGGAACCCTTTTCACTCCATACAATCTATTTATTGTACTCGTGATTCTCTTTACGCTTCCATTCTTCAACCGTTGGATGATGCCGAAAGAAGAAGATGTAGTGGAAGTGGATCCAGCGTTATTGGCTGAGGAAGAGCAAAAACTCCCGCCGCCTGAAAACACGTTTGCTTCCCGTTCCGAAAGAAGCTATATTTTAACCATTTTAATCGGCATCATCGGTGTGGCTTATCTCATTTATCATTTTGCCACAAAAGGGTTTGCCCTTGATTTAAACATCGTAAATACCATATTTGTCATCTTGGGGATCATTTTGCATGGAACGCCTCAGCGTTTCCTTGCCGCCACCCAAAATGCCATTAAAACCGCAAGCGGCATCGTATTCCAATTTCCGTTTTATGCAGGCATTATGGGCATGATGACAAATTCCGGACTTGCGGCAGTCTTTTCCGAATGGTTTATTGCCATTTCCAACGAAACGACGTTTTATTTATTTACATTCTTTTCCGCCGGTTTAGTCAACTTCTTTATCCCTTCCGGCGGTGGCCAATGGGCAGTTCAGGCGCCGATCATGCTGGAAGCGGCCCAAGTAATGGGGGCCGATTATGCAAAGACGGCGATGGCCATCGCCTGGGGAGATGCCTGGACGAATATGATCCAGCCTTTCTGGGCATTGCCGGCTCTTGCCATTGCCGGCTTAAAAGCGAAAGACATTATGGGATTCTGTGTGTTTGTTCTGATTTTTACAGGAGTGATTATCAGCATCGGCTTTTTATTCTTCTGACAATCGAGTAGGAGGGAGCGATTAACTCCCGTCCTCTCACACCACCGTACGTACGGTTCCGTATACGGCGGTTCAATTAAGATAATTGACGCAAGTTTTTATAACTTCCGTGAATAGCTGTTCTCTTT
>NZ_JBHSNQ010000177.1:0-20689 GCF_042655065.1 Ureibacillus suwonensis | reverse complement strand
CCCTTTAAGGGTCAGCTGGAAAAGTAGTGCGGTTGGCGAACCATTCGATGCCCCTTTAGGGGTTGGCCAGTAATAAAGGCTTCTAGCCGCAGAACAAACCACCCGTTCACACGGGTGGTTTTGATTTGAAATCACTCATTACAACATCAATTTTACTCAGTTTTCATTTGGAAACTAGTGACAGGCACTCTGAAATTAATGATTCAAAAATGAACGAAATCATTGAAATTAGGCACAAATCCAGCTTCGTTTCAATAAACTAGAGGGTGTATGAGAGTACATTGAGCCACATGGATGGTTATCTATTTAAGGAGGTCACTTTGAATGTCTTTGCCTACCATTCCCGATATTACTCCTGAGATTACATTAGATCGATGTAAGACCATCAATTTATTGCTTTCTTCCATTGCAATGGAGGAAATTGGTCTTTCCCATATTTTGAATGCTGAAGCCGAAAAACTTCAAATGTTTATAAAAAAGTCTCCTTGCGATTTTCATGGCTACTTAAAAATCAATGAGAGCGTCAATCAAACGTTGCGCACCGTAGTGAAATCGCAAATCTTGCTCCAATTCAAGCTTGAAGATGTGGTGACACTGAATCAAAAATCTTGCTGTCATCCTCGTAAACATTACAAATGTAAAGAATGCAAGGAAGAGAAAGATTGTAAATGTAAACATCATCATTGTAAAGACCCGTTCGATTCTTCATTATGCTATTGCCCTAACAAGAAGAAGAGGGATTGTCATTGTCCAAAGTGTAAATCCGAAAAAAATTACGATCATTAAGCATTATGCTTTTTACGAGGGGGGTGAACAATGGAAGAAAATCATCAAGTTGAGTTGCTACAATGTTCGCTGAACTTTTCAACATTCATTCATTCTTTTGCCCAATTCCTGATCAACTTTTTTGAACGTCGCCATCAAACGCAAGAACTATCGGATGAAGAACTGCTTCAAAGTGAAACACAAGTCATCCAATCATTAGTATTAATCGAAAAATTGCACATGCTGCTTTTACTCCACTTTTATATTTACCGAACATTCATTTCTTCCGAAGCAATATCACCTTTTTTTACGGATGCAAATAGAGAACTGTTTGAAAAGATGCAAATGTTATTGCAACAATATCCATTTCTTCTTGAAGAACATCAAATGATTTCCGAAAAAACGGTTGCCCAGATTTTGAACTATTATTACATCCGTATTTATGAAGAAACCAATAAGGAATCGGATGAAGACGAATCAAATCACGTAACGATTATTTTGTCACCCTTACCTCCACCTTGGTTGGCAAACAATATGCATATACCACGGAAAAAGGAAGTGTAGGTTCATTGTCTTCCCCTTCAATTTCCCTTTGTATGATTGTCAAAAATGAAGAGGATTTTATTGAACAATGTTTAAAAAGTGTTCAAGGAATCGTGGATGAAATCATTATTGTTGATACCGGCTCGGACGACCAAACAGTGGAAATTTGCAAAAAATATAATGCCTCCGTTTTCCCTTTTGAATGGAAAGATCATTTTGCTGAAGCACGAAACTTCGCCCTTTCAAAAGCCAAAGGGGATTGGATTTTGTGGCTCGATGCGGATGAAGAAATGGAAACCGGCCATGAACAATTGTTAAAGCAAACCTTAAACAATTCCACTGCGACCATGTATTTAATGCCCGTTTTGAATTATTACGGCGAAACATTTCCGGTAAATCCGAAAAATGCATTTATCTATTATCAACAACGTTTATTTCAAAATCATAAAGGAATTAAATTCTATAATCGCATTCACGAAGCCCCTATTTTCCCAACTGTCCAAGATTCCAGCTTCACAACCGATTATTTGGAAATCCCCATCCATCATTATGGATATATCGAAGAATTAACCGCCAAGCGCAATAAAGCAGAACGAAACCTGAAGCTTATCCAAGAAGAATATAAAGATCCGAATCACAGCCCATGGATTGAGTATCATTTGGCAAATGAATATTATCGCAGCGGAGATTATAAAAAAGCCTTTGATTATCTAAACGAATCGATCTTCCGGTTTTTGCTGGAAGGCATCAAACCGCCTTCCATCCTCTACCGCTTAAAATACGGCATTCTCGTCGATACGAACAGTTTGGATCACGCGTTGGAAGGAATTGAAAAAGCGATTGCATTATACCCTGATTATGTTGATTTGCATTTTCTAAAAGGATTGATCCTTTATCAAACGAACCATTATCATGAGGCTTTGGCAAGTTTTGAAAAATGCCTGGAGCTTGGGGAACAAAACTCCAAATACTTGATCCTAAAAGGAACAGGAAGTTTTAAAGCGGAACATTATAAAAAACAATGTTTGGAAAAATTGGGTAAATCTTAAAAAATAAATGCATGAAAACAGGCTGTATCTATCTGATACAGCCTGTTTATTTTTCATCGCCGACTTCTTTAAAATGTTTTCTGAAAAACTCTTCATTATAAAGAACCGCCCGGTCATTCGGACGATATTCTTTGGCTTTTTTATTATATTCAACGGCCATTTCTTTATCGCCTTTGTGCCAGTGGCAAACGCAAAGCTGCAAGTATGGATACCAAGTGGAGTATGCCTGTTGTACAATACCCAGAATTTTTGATGTATCAACCATTAAAGCCAACTGATACCACATAATCGCTTTATCGTATAATTTTCTTTCAAGATACAAATCACCCATTCGGCAAGAAACTTCCGGTCTCGGCACATCATATTGTATTGAACGCACCAAAGATTCAATCTCTTTTTCCAGATTCCCTAATCTTCTGTAACAATAAGCCATATTGATGCATGCACGGATTTTTTCTTCTTCCCATACATCTTCAAGCTTCAAAAATTCTTCGTAATGTTCGATTGCTTTTTCATACTGTCCATGATCTTTTAATTCATTGCTGTAATAAAATAAATCTCGAGGTGTAAATTCTTCCCCTTTTTTCAAACGCTTTTCATAGATTTTTAAATTCCGGTCACTGGAGTCTTCCTTTTTTTCCCTTCGATGAGTAATCGCTGTATCTGAATGCAGCACTTTTCCGGAAACCTCCAAGTACTCATGGACTGCCCCTTTCCAAACAAAGTTTTTCTCCCTTTTCACCAGTCTGTATCTTCTAAAGCTAAAGGTTGGATTATTATACTCATCAAAAGCAAGATGATAGAGCATCGACACCGCATCCACTTCGGACGGCAATTGTTCCTTTAACTTTTTGAATTTCTCCCGATCCTCATCTAAAAGGACATCATCCGCATCCATCCAGAAAATGTAGTCTTTCGTCGCCTGCTGAAAAGCAAAGTTTCTTGCTGCCGAAAAATCATCCTCCCACTCAAAATCAAAAACTTTATCCGTATATTTCCGGGCGATTTCCTTTGTTCGATCGGACGAGCCCGTATCGGCAATAACGATTTCATCCACAAGATCTTTTACGCTATTTAAACAGCGCTCCAGCACATTTTCTTCATCTTTGACAATCATGCATAAGCTGATTGTAACCATGCATCAATCCTCCATATATACAGAATTCATATTAGTATATGAATGAACTAGATTTTGTGAGCCGGCAAGTCTTCCCCTGTTATAGAAAAAAGGACATGGCCTAACACCATGTCCTTTTTTTTCCATCCGCTATTTCCGGATTTTTTCAAAGTCCTTATTATAAAACCCCGCATTTCTATAAACACACTAACATGAACTGATCATTTTATGAATGAGCTCCCGGTTTTTTTGATAAAAGATTTCATTATGCGAAGACACCATACCCATCGCTTCCGCATCAGGTTGAACGTACAGTTTTGCCTTATTCACCGCTTTGATGGCATCCGGGAATGTTCCGGCAAGCAAGTGGACTTTTCCTTCATAATCCACCGCATCTCCCACCGCATAAAGTCCCGGAACATTGGTTTCGCAATGTTCATTTCCTTTAATATAGTACTCATTCACGAATTCAACCTTTAATGGACTATTTTCAAATAATGATTTTTCTCTTATGTAGCCATGGTTTACAACCACTTCATCCACCGTTACATTTGTGACTTCTCCCGTTTCATTATTTGTCAATTCCACTTGCCCTATGGCTGTGCCCTCCTGGTCAGGAATCAATTTCGTAATTTCCGTATGGAAAAGGCATTCCACCGTGCTGTTCATCAATTGGGAAACTTGGGCTTCATGGGCATTCAACTGGTCTTTCCGATACGTTAAATATACTTTTTTTGCAACCGGTTCCAACTCATTACACCAGTCAACCGCTGTGTGGCCGCCCCCTGAAACGAGGACAACTTTGTCTTTGAATTTCTTTAAAGATTTGATTGTATAATTTAAATTGGCGCTATAAAAATTGGATGCGCCTTCCACCTCCAGTTTTTGGGGAGTGATGATGCCTCCTCCGATTGCCAAAATGACCGTTTTGGAAAAGTGGGTTTGTCCGCGATCCGTTTTTAATACGAAAATCCCTTCATCGTCCTTGGAAATCTCCGTCACCTTTTCCCCTAACACAATGGTAGGCTCAAAGGTCATTGCCTGCTCCACCATCTGCTGAATTAATTTCTCCCCGGTAATCGGTGTTAATGCCCCCACATCCCAAATCAATTTTTCGGGATAAACATTGACTTTCCCGCCCAAATAATGCTGGGATTCGATAATTTTGGTTTTCATTTCCCTTAAACCGCTGTAAAAGGCGGAAAATAGTCCACTGGGTCCTCCGCCAATAATGGTCACATCATATATATCATGTAATTTCATTATGAATCCTCCTGGTCAAAACCCTGTTACGATAATGATAATCAATCTCATTATGAATTTTAACATACCAACATTCACATGGGAATGGACAATTTAATTGGACACTGAAAATAAAATGTTTATTCAATTAAAAAGCAAGGTTAAGAAAGTAGCTTTCCTTCTTCCTAACCTTGCCTATGTTTGGCTTTATTCATTGCATGTTGCATATTGAAGGACCATTTCCTCCAATACATCGACCCCTATTAAAATATCCTCCAAACTCGTAAATTCGTCCGGGTGATGGCTGAGTCCATTTACCGACGGAATGAAGATTAAACCTGTTGGACAAAGTTTCATCATATTCATCGCATCATGGCCCGCACCGCTCGGCATTTTTTTATAAGGGATGTTTTTCTGTTCACATATCTTTTCCGTCAGTGTTATGATTTGTTCCGAAAGCGGCACCGGCTCTTCGAAAGACAGCTCCTGGCAAATCACATCCAATCCCCGTTTTTGTTTAACATAATGGATCGTTTCATGCAGATGATTTACGACCCTTTGACGAGATTCAATGGAAGTTCCGCGGATATCCACTTTGATTTCCACTTCCCCCGGCACCACGTTCATGGCGCCGGAAGCAACCTCGAGCACTCCGACCGTGGCAACGGTACCATACGGTTGTTCTTGTATTGCGATCTTTTCCAATTCCAAAGCGATTTCCGACGCACCAAGCAATGCGTCTCTTCTCAAGTTCATCGGCGTCGTGCCGGAGTGGGAAGGGGCCCCAATAATTTTGATGGCATACCGGACGGGAGCCGCAATGCCCGTGACAATGCCAATTTTTTTATTTTCCTTTTCCAATACGGGTCCTTGTTCGATATGCAATTCAAAAAAAGCTTTGATCGGCTCGCCTTGTCTATTTGCTTCTTCCACCGTATCTATTTCAAGCGCGCATAAAGCCATTGCTTCCTCCAGGGTGATGCCATTCCGGTCTTTTAAGTGTCTATATTTTTCTTTATCAAACATTCCGGCCATCGCTTTGCTTCCCAATGTGGCGACACCAAAACGGGAAGATTCTTCACAGGCGAAGGAGATTACTTCAATTGGATGATCCGTGATAATCCTTTTATCATTTAGCCGGTGCACCACTTCCAATGCCGCGATCACACCCACGACCCCATCAAATTTACCGCCTTGATATACCGTATCCAAGTGGGAGCCCACCAAAACGGGAGGAAGGTTTTTCATTCTCCCTTCCCTTCTTGCAATCACATTTCCGCATTGATCCATACGAACGGCAAGTCCCGCATCCATGCACATTCTCATGAACGCTTGCGTGCAGGCTTGTTCTTCATTTGTATAGGCAACTCTAGTAATTCCTATTTCTCCGGAATTATATTGGTTCATTTTGTCCAACAGAGTTTGATATCTTTCTTTCGAATTCATAGACATCACCCGCCTCATCATTTAACTGTATTTAACCATTATATGATAGATTTGCTACCAATATAAACTATCTTTGCAGGCAAAAATAAAGAGGCGGGTTTTGTCCCAGCCCCAATAATTTTGTACCAAATCACTCTTTTCCGTTTCTCTCCTTTTTCGCCAGGTAATTTGCTTTGTGGAACAAATCTTTCATCAAAGCGGCTGCTCCTGCCACCAATATCCCTTGCAACACCGCTTCAACAACCCAGCCGTAATTGGCGATGCAAAAAGCGATCCCCAAAACCACTTGAACCCATGGAGTGACCCAAGGAGGGACTTTCGGGGTCCGGTTCAGGAACAGCCCGATCAAATAAAGCACAGGAATCATCACGACCGATTCAGGATATATATAATTTTCCAATATAAAAAAATCCATCTTTCATCCCTCTTTGTTCCAGAATGAATTGAGTAAAATCTATAAAGATTCCTCTAAATATTCTATGTTCAGGGTGAAAAAACGGTTCTTTGGCAATAGAACGTTGCTAGTTTAAAAAAATTAAAATTTTAACACATTTGTTACTTTTTACATTAAATAATAAGGGTACAATATTATTGACTATTAATATTGGAGGCGTTTTATGATGAGAGGATGGCTATTTTCCGGTACAAACAAACCATTGCAATTGATTGAAAAAGAAGATCCAAAGGCGATTCCTGGCCATGTAGTCCTTGAAGTGAAGGCTGCCGGTCTTTGCCACTCAGATGTCGCAGCATTGCAAGATCCGGGCTGGATGCCTTTGTTCCCGAATGGACCTGTCATTATGGGCCATGAATTTGCCGGTGTCGTTATTGAAGTGGGAGAAGGTGTTGAAGATTTAAAAGTTGGGGATCGCGTCGGAGTAAACCCGATGGATCGGGAAACAAAAATTACCGCCGGGTATAACTATGATGGCGGATATGCGGAAAAAGTGCGCGTTCCTGCTAAACAATGCGTTAAAATTCCTGATGGCGTTTCCTTTGTGGAAGGAGCAGCTGCAACCGATGCCGGCATCACAGCTTATCGTGCCCTCTTCACCATCGGACAAGCCAAAGAAGGTACAAAAGTGGGGATTATCGGTGTCGGCGGACTTGGACAGTTTGCTCTGCAAATGGCATTAATCAAAGGATGCAAAGTATACGCGACAGATATTTCTCCAGAGGCCAAACAATTGGCAAAAGAACTCGGCGCACACAAAGTGTACGATTCGATTCTTGATATGAAAGAAGCGGAATGTGACGTCATTGTCGACTTTGCCGGTTTTGGACAAACAACGGCGGAGGCATTGGAAGCGATCAGACCTCAAGGAACAGTCGTCATCGTTGGTATGGGAATTTTGGAAGCCAACATCAACACTTACTTGATGATTACAAAAGAAATTAAACTGTTAGGAAGCAACGGCGGCACTGTTGAAGACTTGAAAGGTGTATATGATTGTTTCGCGACAGGAAAAATGGCTCCAAACTTGGTCACAATCCCATTCGAAGAAATCGACAAAGGTTTGGAAAAATTGAAAAACCATGAAGTAAAAGGTCGTTTGGTGGCTGTATTTGAATAACTAAATTACCGATATAAAAATCAGGTTTCAATTTTTGGAAACCTGATTTTTATTTGGATTGTTCCAAAATGGACACTTTTTCTCGTCCAACACAAAATATATTACTTTTTCACTAACATTTTCTTAAAACCAAACTGATTTACTGGTATAATAGAATTAATTTACATCATTAGCTGAGTCTTTTGGTATTATTTCCTATATTAGCATTACTAAATACATAGTTGATTTTCACAAAGGGGATCAAACATATTTTTCTATCTATCCAGGGGGAATTTGTATGGAGAGATTATTACGATCAAGTGTTGCAAAAAAAGCGCTTATGAAAGTGCAAAATGTGGCCACAAAAGTCAGAGACAAGTGGGATTATGAAAAAGAGATTGAAGAGCAGATAAGTGTAATTCGGGACGTGTTGGATAAGGAGCTGGATCGGGACGAATATCTGGTCATTGTCGATGAAGACGGCTTCGGATACATCCATACCAACCGTTTAAGAGAAGGTTCTTCTTTCAATGACAAAGTCGGTTTGGCAGCTGCACAGACTAACACAGGATTGCTGCAAATCTATCCAAGAAATACGGGAGAAATACTGATTGATGCATCATGTCCACTTTTAACGGATAAAAATGGCAAACGCTTTAATATAAGATTGGGCAGGCTTGTTCACGAGCCGTTTATCGGGGCCATTTTCGGAAGTTTAACAGCGGTCTCCGGCATCGTTTCCGCCATCATCACATACATAGCAAGCAAAGACATCGTCGCCGCAGCCAGTGTCTTATTCGGTACTTCGATGGTGAGCGGGATTTTAAGTTTCATTTTCCACCATATCATTATGAGAAGATTGCGGGAATGGTATGGGGTTACGAAAAAAATATCTTCCGGAAACTTGAATGCCCAGGTCGAAAAGGTGGGCTTCCGCAACGAATTTCACCAAATCGGTTATGAAATCAATAAAGTCATTTTAGGACTCCGCGCAATCATCGATGAATTTAAACATGCCGCCGAAACCGTGGAGCGGATCAGTAAAGAGCAGGAGAAAGAAACACAACGAATTTCTACTACTTTTGAAGAATTGTCGGCAGCTGTTCAAACTTTCCGAAGCGGTGCCGAGACACAGCGGTATTCGATTGCCAATGCCAATGAAATGGTGGAAACCATGATGAGTCAAGTTCAAGAGATGCAGGAAGAAGTGGAAAAAGCGGTTTCAGGTGCGGACGAAGCATTACAAAATGCCGGAAAGGGACAAGAAGCCATTCAATTTGCACAACAACAAATGGAAAAAATCCAAAACGATGTTGTCAATTCCGCATCGAAAATTTTAAAAATTACCCAAGAAGCCAATATCGTGAAAGAGAAAGTTGCTTCCATCACCCGAATTGCAAAGCAAACAAACTTGCTTGCCCTCAATGCTTCCATTGAAGCTTCCCGCGCCGGGGAGTCAGGGAAGGGATTTGCCGTTGTAGCCAATGAAGTTCGGAAACTGGCGGAAGGAACGAACGAATTTGCGGAAGAGATTATGACTTTATTAGAAAAAACATACAACGATTTGGAAACGGCCGTCAGCCAAGTGGAGAATAATGTTAAAGCAATCGATAAAGGCATGGAAGCCGTTTCCCAAACAGACAAAGTGATTGAACAATTGATTCAAACCTCTGTTTCCACTAAAAACTTGGTATTGAATAACCGTAAATTTGTAGATCTTGTCCATGAAGATGGAAATAAACTTCAAGAAATTATGAAACAAGTGAACACCATCGCAAATGACTTTACAAATATGGTAGCCGCAACAAATGAGAGCGTGGATATTCAAGTGGAGGCAATTAACACCCTCGCGCAGAATGCTTCAAAACTTGCGGAAGAAGCCATCCACTTGAACGGTATCATTAATCGGTTTCATTATTAAGTAGTGCCAGGCACTTATTATGTGCCTGGCTTTTGCTTTTCAACATACTCCTTCACTTTCTGCTGGATTTCAGCAACCAGGGAGGAGTTGATGTTTCCTTCCCTTCCTTTCGAATCGCGGCTTGCCATTTGATTTCCTTTCGACCCTTTACTTTTTTGTTTATTTCCTTTGGAGCCACCACTTTTATTGCCTTTGGAGCCTTTACTTTTCTGTTTATCCCCCTTGGAACCGCCGCTCTTATTGCCTTTGGAGCCTTTGCTTTTCTGTTTATCCCCCTTGGAACCGCCACTCTTATTGCCTTTGGAGCCTTTGCTTTTTTGTTTATCTCCCTTGGAACCGCCGCTTTTGTTGCCTTTGCTTCTCTCTTTTCCCCCTTTGGATCCGGCACTTTTGTTCCCTTTTGAACCTTTGCTTCTTTCTTTATTCCCTTTTGATTTCCCTTTGCTACCGTTTGATTTCTTGTTTTTCACTTCAACCGCCGCCTGGAGCAGTTCCGGGTCTTCGATCGGGTTGTTAAACATATATTGAAGTAAATCGTTCTCTCCGGCAATTTCAACCAGTTTTCTGACATCATCAACTAATAAAGTACTAATCTTAATCCCCTCCATATACAAAGATTTGTTCTTTATAGTTTATGTATTTCATTGCTCACGCTTTGGGTGATTTTCCAACTTCAAGAATAATTTTTGGGAGGCATCCATGTGGAAACATATTCCATCGAAATATCTAAGAAGAATTTGAAAAGAATCAATAAAAATATTTGGGCAGATGTTTATGTTGATGCCCGGTTAACCATCAATGACCAACGTTATGACATTCGTATCGGTTTAAGAGGGAATCAACTGCGGAAACACAAAAAGAAATCCTACCATATCATTTTTGAACAGCCTCATTTGATGGACGGACATCACGAAATCCATTTAAATGCGGAATACAAAGATCCATCCTTGATTCGGAATAAACTCTCCTTTGATTTTTTCCAAAAAATCGGTGTGCTTGCACCGGAATCGAGACATATCCGCTTGTTGATCAACGGGGAAAAACAAGGAATCTATTTAGCCATCGAATCATTCGATCAGTATTTTTTAAAAAGAAAAAATTTGCCCGAGGGCTCGATCTATTATGCCACGAATGATGATGCCAATTTTTCTTTGTACACCCCTGAAGGATACTTGAAAAAATCTTTGATGGATGGATATACAACAAAATATTCCTACCAAACCCATGAACACTTGAAAAATATGCTGATTATCATCAACACTTATCCTGATGAAACATTTCGGGAAGAAATTCAAAAAATATTGGATGTTGGGAAATATTTGAGGTGGCTTGCAGGGGTTGTATGTACACAAAACTTTGATGGTTTTATCCATAATTACGCCTTATATCACAATAGTGCCACCCAATTATTCGAAATCTCCCCATGGGATTATGATGGTTCGTGGGGAAGAAACCTGCATGGTGAACCACTTGGGCTTGAATTTGTTCCGATTAAGGGATATAACACTTTAACAGCCAGATTATTGGAAATCGAACAATTTAAGCAAATGTATCGGGGGATTTTGGAAAGCATACTGCAGGAACAGTTCACAATTTCAACCATTCAGCCGCAAATCGATGAACTGCAATCTGAAATTCTGCCTTATCTCCAAAAAGATCCCTACATAAAGAAGCGCAGAAAAAAATTCCTGAAGGAGAGGGATTTTATTCTGCAGTTCATTGAAAAGCGAAACAAATTTTTGCGGGAGCAGTTGGATTCGCTTTATTAATAACTTCTCCCCCCCTATCCAATTGGAAATCCTTTTTCATAGAGGAGGAGAATGAGTGTATTCCGTAATTTCTTTACACCTCATCATTTTATTCCACTCTGATGTTTTATAATAAAACAAGCAATACCCACAAATACAAGCTTAATAGACTGACCGTCAGCGCAACTGGTATGATCAAAATTGTAATACTTATATATTTTCCCCAAGTCATCCTTATATTGTGTTTTTTTAGTATAAACATCCAGATAAGTGTGGCCAATGTGCCGATGGGTGTCAGCAATGACCCGATATCGCTTCCTATGACATTGGCAAGATAGGCAACCTGCAATAATGCCGGATTCAAACCCATTTCCGTTATTGCCAGCGTCCCAATCATTACAGCAGGCAAATTATTGAAAATATTTGAAAGAACTGTCGTCAATATTCCCATTATGATTGTGGCGTTGAATGCACCTTGCTCAACGATCTCTTTGAATGTGGTTATAATCAGCGTATTTAATCCGAGATTTTTCAACCCATATACAAGTACATACATGCTGAAGGCAAATAATAAAATGTGCCATGGAGAATTCATGACCACATCTTTTATGCCCATTCTTCTTTTGAACCAACGGATCGCTATCAGTACAAATGCTCCAATTAAACCGATCAACTCCAGAGGAATTCCGAATGGGGAAAGGGCGAAAAAGGCTCCTCTGGTAATCACCACAACCGCAATGCAAATTTTAAATAAATGATGATCGATATCCGTATCAGCTGACGGATCAAGAGGATGGGTAAAAATATTCGATGGTTTGTCGTGAATCGAAATTAATCCCAATTGTTTCGGAATACTCTTTCTGAATAAGAAATATAGCAGCAGACTCATTGTAAAAATGCCAATCATCGAAGGAATGAACATGATTTTCACATAACCGTTTAAATCCAGACCAACAATTTTCAACGCTATTAAATTGGAAATATTGCTTACTGCTATCGGTGCACTTGAAGCTGTTGCAATCAGTGCTCCGGAAATCAGATATGGAGTGTATTGATGGGGTTTCAATGATAAAAACCGGATAATATGGATGATGATGGGGGTTGTAATGAGAATGCTTCCATCGTTATTGAATAACATCGTCATAAAAAAGCATAATAGATTGATATATACATAGAGCCTGATTCCTGAATTATTCGATTTTATGATAATGTTTTGGGCAATCCATTTAAAAAAACCGATACTCTCCAATACAATGGACATCATAATAGTGGAAAGTATTGTAAGTGAGGGGCCACTTACAATACTCAGAATGTTTTTTAGATCTTGGATGCTTACAAATCCTAGTACGACAATCATCGCAGCCCCTATTGTCACCGGAATCGTTTCATTGATCCCCTTAGGTCTCCAAAGCATAAATGCAATGGAGAGAGTAAAAATGATTAACATGAGAATCGTAGAAAAATCTACCATTTAAACAGCCGCCTTAGATTCTTCAAATGTCGACTTGGTCGTTTCCACCACTGCTTCTTCCTTTGTTGGCACCGGTGATTTCAGAAATAACTTATAAAACAAAACACCTACAATTGAGAAGTAAAGGAGCATAATCAATGTTTTCCCTCCTTCTCCTATCAACCTTTAATAATAACGTCTCTCCTTTAACTGCAAATACATTTTTTCTGCATGTTTCATGATGGCTCTATATTGGTTTTCCATGTGATACATTCTTTCTGCAAATTTCATTAATGCATAGTACTGATATTCCAATAGCCGCTTATTATCTTCCATGAGCATTTTCACCGGCTCATGCAAGAAGTCTGTTTCTTCACCGGAAGCTGCGTGCACGATTGGCTCCAAAATCTCTTCAACGTTTTCTTCCGCATTTTCCTGCTCCGCTGCCACCGCAATTTCTCCGGTCACTGGTTGAATTTCATGCACTTGATCAGCCGGTTGCTCTGTTTCTTCCAAGGATTCAGAAACAATTCCGATGTCGAAGTCTTCTTTCTCTGCAATTGCTGCAATATCTTCTGTCAAAGCAATATCCGTTTTTTTTAGTTCCGGATTCAATTCATCTGTTTCCTTGTTCTTATCACTTGGAACATCCGCTTCCATTGTCGTCAATTCCCAAGTGCAATCTTGTATTGGAGAGTTGAATTTTACTTCTTGGAAGTGAGGTCTTTTTTGGTGTTTTTTCTTCTTTTTAGCGAGTGTGGCTGTCTGCTTTTTCTCCATATCTTCATCCGCTGTGGTTGATTTTATTTCAATCTCTTGCGGGTTTTCCGATTCGTTTCGAGGTGATTCGTGAAGGAAGGTGTCATTTGCCGTAATTACTTCGATATTCTCATCTTGGACCGTTACGTTTGTTTGTTCTTCGTGCTGTTCTTCTTGTTGGGCAACTGTTGTTTGTTCCGGAGAATCCTGATGCGTCGTCTCTTCTTCATTTGCCCTTGGAACAAGCTGTTTCATTTTTTCTTTGATTGTTTCCGCTATCGCTTTTTTCTGCTCTTCTGTCAATTGGTTATCCGTGTTAGACAAGTTTGAATCTGATGGAACAAAGGTGATGTTTGATGCCGCATTGGATACAAGATTTTCGATTTGATTTTCATCCACTTGCTCATTAAGAACATTTGTAATTTGCGATTTTAATATAAAGAATTGTCTGTCTCCGTTAATCAATAATATATAGTCGTTGAAAACCCTGCTAAGCACTCCCGAAAAGCTTTGATTGTTGAAACTGTTGACGGTGATCCATTGCAAATACATTGTTTTTAGAATTTCATCCAGTTTCGCCCGGTTGATGGTTGCAATTTTTGAACCGTTATTGTTTAATCCTGAATCATTCACATTCTTCGAAATGGCTTTGATTTGGGTGATAGGAAAATATAAAATCTTTTCATCCGCTTTAACAATCAAATGATCATCTTGAACACTTAATAAGGTGCCATGAATGGATTGGTTTTCAGCCAGAAATAATTCGATCTCTAAGCCTTCTAAACCTCTGATAGTATCCAACAAATTATCCGCATTCAAAATTAGGGCCTCCTTTTACATGCAATCCGCACAAAGTTTCCCCTATTGTTGGCTGTTTTCATCCTGTTGTTTTTCAGGTTCTTTCTTTTCAGGTTTCAAGCCATAGCTCACATTGCGGATATGGAACATTGCTACACGGATGACTTCATTATTTTTGACGATAGTGGCATAATCATCAAATATTTCTTCCAATACCCCTTCCACTGACTCAGGTCCTCCACGGTTAATTTTCACCCATCGATGACGCAACTCTGTCAATACGGATTTGAAATCCATAAAGCTCTCAAACCGTTTGAAATCTTCCGGCACTTCTGCATTCAACTTCATTTCATTTCTTGAATCTTGTGTAATGCTTTTAACATGTTGCAGTTTATAGAACACTACACCGTCTTGTTCCGTCAATAATGCGAAATAATCACTTTGTGCAGAAATCACTTTTCCAACCCTTGACTCAGGTCCTCCACGGTCAACTCTGACAACTTTGTTCAATAAAGATTGCATAAGCTCCCTGTTCATTGTTGTTCCTCCCATTATAAAATTCATTATTATTTATACGTGTAAAGGCAAAAAGGTACATAGTTATACGCCTATTCATCAATAATTAGGGATTGGCGTTATGTTTATTGTATGAACGGTGAATGAAATCTGATATTGATTATTCATGACAAAACATAAAAAAGCCGGATTTGAATTGAATCCGGCTTTTTTTATGTGATGGAATGTTTATATAGATGTTCTTTTTCATTTCCCCTGATTTTCGGCCACTTCCATTGTCAAAGTCCGACTAAAAAATTCTCCATTCAGAAAAATTTCTCTCCATACTTTTTATACCTTCACTTTCACCAAAAGGAATCCGGTTTTTTTCTATTATATTTTTCTAAAAAAACTCGTAATAATTACCCAAATATAGATTTGATTCTCACATAATCTAATGGCAGCCAAATAGAAAGGAGGGATTATATTGGACAGGAGAAACCGCCGTATGAATTCCGTTACCGATCAAAGTGTGAACCTTCTGATAGACAGTGTCCTTAAAAGGAACGGGGTAAAACTTAGAAAACCCCGATTAAGCGTGCAAGAAAAAAGAAAGTTAAAAAACTTGCTTATGGACTTAGAAAATAATGTGAACAAATTGGTGAAAACAATTAAGAAGTGAGACCCATAAACCGCAAAAGGAGGAATAATGGCATGGGCAAAAGCACAGTTTGGCGTGGAAATATGCCTGCTGTTGAAGGAATCGATATGACTAAAAGAAGTAGAGAAAGAAGTTGGAGTGCATTAGATCCTTCTTCCGTACATCCTATGGATCGGGATAAAAACAACTTGGAAGGATCAATCGATAATATTCAAGAATCCTATGAGCAAATTATTGTCATTGATTCAGCAGATGTTGAAATTACAACGACAGATACGCAAGCGGCATTGTCCCTGCAAGTGGCATTGCAGGCTGCCATCAGTTTGGTTCTCAGCATTTCCATTGGCAGCAGCAGAGAAGCTGAAAGAATCACGCAAGAATTAATTGCAAATGTAAAATCAAAACAAATCAATAGACAACAAACATATGTCGAAAATTCCAGAGGAGTCAGAATTACTACAACTGACACAGATCTGATCATCAACATCCAATTATTACTGCAAATTTTAATCGCTTTAATGGCAAGAATCGACGTCCTCTAAAGGTCAGAATGGATCGTGCAGCGCCGCAAACGCTGCACCCTTTACTATTTTTTTCAGCCAAATAATACCGTTTATCAGCGTAATAATAGTGAATAACTCTCGATGACCGGCACTGTCATTTGTTCTTCCAGATGTTTGGCCGTTGAAGCGGTTCCCAACACTTTTCCATATATCTCCACTTGGTCATTTAGGCCGACTTCATAATCCTGCTCTTTTCTTTTTACATATACCACTTGATTTTTTAACGGTTCCGTCGACATATCAATCATCATATATTCAGTGCCATCCAAAAGAAAGACTTTGCCCGAAAATTTGACCAGCTGTTTTCTTTGGCTTCCATAACGTTCAAAGGCGATTTGATGCAACTCATCATAATCCACTTCAATCGCGTGATTCTTTAAATAATTCAATGAGTAAGCATTCAACCCGGTTTGACCGGTTGCCCCGCTTGTCAAGCCTGCCACGATCAACATCCCGATGATGATTCCGCCTTGAATGAAAATCGATTTCATCATCTCTCCGAATCCACTTTTTATAAATGCCACCATTATGTAATACAATCCAAAAAATAAATGGACGATCAAGATGGACAGAAAGATGTCGCTGACACTTTCTTTATTATAAATGGAGATGAAACTTGCAATTCCAATGATGATAAGTTCCACGATAAGAATGGCCCGTGCGTTTTCGGTTAATTTTGGCCATTTTGATGTTTCTTTCGGATTTTTTGCCGGCTTCGGCTGAAATTCCTCATAATGGTGTCCACATTTTATGCAATAAAGGGTATGATTGCTGTTTTCTTCCTGGCATTCCGGACATGTCCAATAGAAATCCGTTTTGGCATCTTCTTTGTAATAACCGCACTTCAAACAATAGGTTGCATGGCTGTTGTTCATATGATAACAATGGGGACAAGTCCATTTCGGCATTGTCATTCACATCCTCATGATTTACTCATAATTCAATCATACATAGAAATTTCTGAAAAATCCAAAATTACAGTTACAATGACCATTTGTTATATATTTTTTCTCCATTGAAAAAAGACCATCTCATATTGGATGGTCTTTGGACAGGTGCTTTATTTTACATAAGCCGATAAATCAATCCGCTGCTCCATTTCTTCCAGCAACGCTCTTACTTCCTCCGTAGATTTTGTATTCATCAAGCGGTTTCTCAACTCACTTGCCCCACGGAAGCCTTTTACATAGATTTTGAAGAAGCGATGAAGCGCCGTAATGGAACGTGGTATTTCTTTGATAAACTTGTCATGCAAATCTAAATGATATCTCAATAAATCTAAATATTCCTGAACGGTATGCTCTTTCGGCTCTTTTTCAAAGGCAAAAGGATTTTTAAATACGCCCCTTCCGATCATAATTCCGTCCACACCATATCGTTCCGCAAGTTCAAGTCCCGTTTGACGGTCAGGAATGTCGCCATTGATTGTCAAAACCGTTTCAGGCGCAATACGATCCCGAAGTTTCTTAATTTCCGGAATAAGTTCCCAATGGGCAGGTACTTGGCTCATTTCCTTTCTTGTCCGCAGATGAATGGAAAGGTTGGCAATCTTTTGTTTGAGAATGTGAGTAAGCCACTCTTCCCATTCGCTGATGCTTGTATAACCCAACCGTGTCTTCACACTCACAGGAAGCCCGCCCTCTTTGGCCGCCTGGATCAATTCACTTGCCACGTCCGGCCGTAAAATAAGTCCGCTGCCTTTTCCCCGTGATGCGACATTCGGCACCGGACAGCCCATGTTAATATCGATCCCTTTAAATCCTTCTTCAGCCATGCCAATACTCATCTGGCGGAAATATTCCGGCTTGTCTCCCCAAATATGCGCCACAATCGGCTGCTCATCTTCTGTAAACAATAAACGTCCCCGTACGCTTTTCCGGCCATCCGGATGACAATAACTGTCCGTATTTGTAAATTCGGTGAAAAATACATCCGGTCTGCCCGCTTTGCTAATCACATGGCGGAATACCACATCTGTTACATCTTCCATTGGGGCCAATACAAAAAATGGTCGAGGCAAATTCAACCAAAAATTCTCTTTCATTCAAACCTCAATTCCTCTCATGATGATAATCTTGAAACAGTCTCCCACTGATTATTTACATATTCTTATAACATGATTTCTTGCTTGTTATCAAACGTAAAAGTATGGATATTCTATATTCTCCGTTAATTAATATAATATAAATCAACCAATAATGAAAAAGACTTCGTCCGGATTTCAACAAACTGAAGAAAGTTGCCAGTGTCTAAAATGGCATGAAAAGAGCTTCTCGGGGTTTATTCCCCAGAGAAGCTCCCATTCCTTTTAATATTTGAAATTTGAAATGGCTGATTTCAAATCTTCGGCCATGGAAGAAAGCGATTGGGCAGAAGCGGAAATTTCCTGCATTGCCGCCAATTGTTCTTCCACAGATGCAGCCACTTCTTCGGAAGCGGCGGTATTTTCTTGTGCCACTTCCACAATTCCTTCCATCTCCAGACCAACATTTCGAATGGCACTGGACATCTCCAAAACGGCTGTAGAAACTTCCTCCATTTGCGGTGAAATTTCCTTCGTTGTTTGTAGAATCCGATTGAATTTCCCAATGGCTTCTTCAGTAATCACCACTCCGTCTTTTACATCTGTCGTAATCCGTTCCATCGTCTTCACTGTATTTTCCGTATCCGCTTGAATTTTTTCGATAATCGCATGAATTTCCTTCGCCGAATTTTGTGTCTGTTCAGCAAGATTTCTTACCTCATCGGCAACAACCGCAAAACCTTTGCCATGTTCGCCTGCACGGGCCGCTTCAATGGCTGCGTTCAACGCAAGAAGATTCGTTTGATCCGCAATATCGGTAATCACTTTTAAGATTTCATTCACTTCCTTGGAACTTTCATATAAAGATTGGATGATATCTTGTGATTCACTGACAGATGAATGAATAAATTTCATCTGTTCCACTGTTTTAGACATCGCTTTTCCGCCTTCATCCGCCTCTGCAACGGATTGATGGGAAAGATCCGTTACTTTTGATGAACGCTCCGCAATGTATGTTACGCCACGTGAAACTTCTTTAAAAATTTGGGATACTTTCTCAACCGTATTGGTTTGCACCTCTGCGTTTCTTGATACCTCTTGAATGGAGTTGGCCACTTGTTCTGTCGCGGCGCTTGTTTCTTCGGAACTTGCAGACAGCTGTTCTGCCGTAGCGGCGACATTTTCAGCTGTTTCATCAATTCGGTTGGTGAGTGTACGTAAACCATCAATCATTTCATTAAAAGCATTTCCCAATTTGGCGATAATGTCATTGGACCGTATTGCCGCATATTGGGTCAAATCCCCTTTGCTGACTTTTGCCGATAATTCAACGATTTGTTTAATCGGTTTGCTCACAGACGAAATGATGAAGACCACCGCAATCGTTCCACAAATGATCGCAAAGATCCCCACCATCAAAGAGGTGTACAGAATGGACGCGTTAGCTTCATCTATCTCCTTTTTGTCGATCAACCCGCCGATTTTCCATTTGGTCAGTTCATTCGTCACATACACTATTGCGACGGATTTTCCGTTTAATTGTTCGTTTAACTGACCCCTCTCTTTTTCATGCAGTTTTTCAAAAACCGATCCTTTCGCTTCACTTCCCAACTCAGCATTGGGATGGGCAATATATTTGTTGTTATCGTCTATAACAAAACCATAGCCTTCTTTGCCAATATGTATATCTTTGACTACTTCTTGCAATTTATTCAGATTGATATCAATGCCCACTACGCCTTTACCATCGTTGACTGTTTTTGAAATGGTGATTACCATTTCGCCTGTACTTGCCGCAACATAGGGTTCGGAAATAATCACTTCGCCTTTTTGCTCCATCGCCTGTTTATACCAATCTCTTTTTCTGGGATCGTATCCTTCCGGAACCCCCAACTCCGCCGGCTCCTTTACAAACTTCCCATCTTCGTTTCCTAAATAAACACCGGCAACTTCCGGATGCGATTCCTGATAAAAATCCAGCCATTTCCGTATTTCCAGTTGATCCGTCTCTTGGAACTTGGATGTTTTCATTTGATTTGTGAGTACATGAATGTCCGTTATTTTAGGTTCAATCACATCGTTAATGACGATATTCATCATCGATACATTATCCGAAATATCATCCAATATTTGTGATTCCAATTTTTTCTTTGCAGACTGATAAGAAATTACTCCAATTAACATAGAAGAAATAATCAAGATTAAGGTCATAAAGACAAGTATTTTCACATGGAAATTACGAATACTGAATTTATGTATTTTTGTTGAGGTATTTTTCATTTCTCCACCTTCCTCTAATGATCAACCATTGCTGTCAAACGGAGCCTATTTTTTTATCGATAAAACTTTTATTTTTTAGATATGTTTTTTTATAGTTTATATTTTGTAAAACTTAAGAAAAATCTTTATAAATAAAAAATTTTTATGATTGAGAGTTTTGCAAAATTAGATTTTTATTAAAAAGAGTTTTAAAAGAAACCCAAATAAATTGGGGTATTTTGTATCTTTGGTTTACAAATATTCTGTTTGTCCTTTTTTGGGCGTACTTGCAGAATT